>JBFZBV010000246.1:0-7633 GCA_041308285.1 Planctomycetota bacterium
AGAAGATGGGAGGGAGGCTGGTCGCTGCGGAGGACATCACGGGCGCCGGTCAGAACGCCGAAGGCATAGACTGCGAGAAGATGGCGGCACACGTGCGCGAGAAGGGCGGAGTCGCGGGATATACGGACATGAAGCCCATGAGCCACGAGGAATTCATGTCCACGAAGGCGGACATCTTCATCCCCGCGGCCATGGAGAACCAAATCGACGAGGACACCTCGAAGATGCTCAAGGTCCGGCTGGTCGCGGAAGGCGCGAACGGGCCGACCAATCCGGCGGGCGACAGGCAGCTCATAAAGCGCGGCATACACGTAATCCCCGACGTGCTGTGCAACTCGGGAGGCGTGGTCGTCAGCTACTTCGAATGGCTCCAGAACAAGAGGAGCGAATACTGGGATCTCAACGAAGTGGATTCCAAGCTCCTGAGGAAGACCACCGAGGCGCAGACGAAAGTCTCCGAGGCGGCCGGCAAGTACAAGTGCGACTGGAGGACGGCTTCCTACGTCGTGGCCCTGTCGAGAATCCAGAAGGTCTACGAAGAGAGGGGCATATTCCCCTAACCGTTGAAAGCGGACGCCCATGGACACGAAGAACAAGCCCGGATCCTTGTGCCCGCTCTGCAGGACCTACGGCAGGTGCGGGCACCGCAGGGGGTATCCTGCTCTGCATTCCCGGTGCGGGGAGTTCGAGCTCCAGCATGATTCGAACCGCGCTGCGGCGGCGAAGGCCGGGCGCGCGGATGCGTGCGCGGTGAAGGGCGCCGCATCGAAGAGGAGGGGAGGCAATTGAGGGACGCAGCCAAGGGCCTGTGCGTGAACTGCAGGCACCTGCCGACCTGTGTATTCTCGAACCGGGAAGAAGGCGTGCAAAGGTGCGAGGAATACGAGTTCGACGAGCCCGGCAGCCGGCGCGTCCGCAGCGGCCCGGACGCGGGCGCGGAGCCGCCGGGCGCAGCCGCGGCGGACAGACCCACAGCACAAGAAGAATCCGAAAAACTTCTCGGCCTGTGCGTGAACTGCGAGAACAGGCGGACCTGCATCTCGAGGAAGCAGCCGGGAGGCGTCTGGCATTGCGGGGAATACCGTTGACCTGCGCCGGAGAGCCTTCAGGCGCGCCGGGACATGGCGCTGACCGCGAGGACGGGGGGCGCAGTCCGCGGCGAAGCGGCCCGGCGGATGCGCGGAGGCGAATGCCCTGGATCAATCCTTCCCCGCAATCGGCTTGCGGGGACAGGTGAGTGTCCCAGGGTGAGGGGACGACGCAAGTCGTCCCCTCTATTATTCACTTCCTCTTCCCCGCCAATCCAAACAAAGATGGAAGTACCAGCCGAATCCTGATTCTCCGCATTCCAGCGCGGATTTTCCGCAGTATGGGGCCGATTCGGATCCTTTCGGAGTATCCAGCCCCTACCGCGGCCGGCGATTCCCGCCGTCCCTGGCCGAATCCCGCGCATCCGGAGCATCATTCCCTTGACCATGTCGCCTGCGCATCCGAGAATAGGGCGTCCATGCGCATCCATGAATCCAGCATCGCCCGAATCCGGCGCGCGATGTCCGGAATCCTCCTTGCGATTCTGGCCGCGGCCTTCATCCCTGCGCCGGCTCAGGCGGCCGACGTTCCCCCTGCAGCGCCCGCCCAGCCGGAGGACGAGCGCAAGGTCCCGGACCCGAGGCTGCCCCTGATCGAGGACCTCCCGCCCGGCTTCGCTCCGGAAGCCTGGACGACCTGGAGCACGGGGCAGAGCGTGGACTACCTCACCAGGATTGAAATCGGGCTTTCCGGGGGCTCCGGATTCGTCGGCGGCACCAGGGCCGGGTCATGGCCGGAGGCTCCGAACCACGACGAATTCTCGGACATCGAGTTCGGCCTGTTCCTCCAGGCCGGGTACAGCCTCACGCCGGCCCTGGCAATCATCGCTGACTTCGGGGCATTCAAGAAGTCCGAGACCGACATCGTCGTGCCCTACGCAGGAAGTCCGACGCTTTTCGACATGGCGGTGGGCCCGAGTTTCTCGCTGATTCTCTCAATCCGCTTCACGCTTCCCCTGGCCCACATCGGCGAGGGGCTCTTCAGGTTCTCGCAGGCCGAGGCGCCGACGGGGTTCGCCCTGTACGTCGAGGCGGGCGGCGGCCTGGCGTTCATCGGCGACGTGCGGATGTACAACACCTACGGGATGGGCGGGGAATTCCAGTACTGGAACACGACGACCAATCCCTCCTACGGCGTCGGGGGCGGAATCTCGTTCCGCTGGGTGAACTTCGGGTTCTTCGCGGAGATTTGCATGGTCGGCATGGGCAGACCCGAAGCGTCGGACGATCCGAACTGGAACGGCGCGAACCAGGCGCAGCGCCTGACGGCCACGTTCATCCGGGGGGGGCTCGCTTTCCACTTCTAGGCTATATCCCGAGCTCCTTCCTTGCCCGGGCCGCCATCTCGTCGAAGCGCTTGGGGTGCGCCATGACGAAGAGGCACTTCTGGTGGCCGAGCGCCCTGCAGGTGAGCTCCTCGGCCTTGAGGTTCACTCCGAAGCTCTCCTGGCACCAGCCGGAGGAGTATCCCGAGTTCATGTGGCATACGGGCCGCGTGGCCTTAATCCCCGCCTCGACGTAGGCCTCCGCCTCGAAGGAGAAGGGGTGGTCGTACACGAGGTAGTAGTTCTCGTCCATGGTGGGCCTGCTCTGCTCGAAGATGTCCACGAACGCCCAGCCGGTCCACGCGAAGTGGACGGGGCCGAGCGCGAGCCTGTCAATCGGGGTGCCGGCCTTGAACATCGAGTGGAACTTGCGGGAGTCCCTTATTCCGCAGGCGCGGCCGAACCTGTAGGCGATTTGCGCGGCCTGGATGTCGCCGAAGCGCTGCTTGAGCTGGTCGTTGAGCTCGATGCTCATCGAATCAGTGCGGACGAGCATATAGCGGAGGCCGCCAATCTTGAGCTGGCCGCGTTCGGGGTCCCATTCCAGGTCCTTGAAGAATTTCCCGAGGACCTCCTCGGCGCGGACGAAGCAGTCCTTCATCACGGCAGGGACGCGGACGAGCTTGGGATCCATCGGTCTCCTTTCTGCCCGCCGCCGCGGTCCGGCGGCGGCCGGCCTTCCATCGCGCAATCAATCCGCGCCCGGCCGGGCCGCGCCGTCCCTTTCGAGGACCGCGGCCCGGACCTTTTCCGGGCACATGGGGAGCGTCCGGAACCTGATTCCCAGCGCGTCGGCCACGGCGTTCGCGACCGCCGCCGGTATGGGGATCAGGCCCGCCTCGGACACGCCCTTCGCTCCGTAGGGCCCCTCGGGGTCGCCGGTCTCCACGAAATGCAGCTCTATTTCCCCGGGCATGTCCCTCGCGAGCAGCATCTTGTAGTCCGTGAAGCCGTCGTTGAGGAGCCTCCCGCGGTCGAAGACCAGCTGTTCCGAGATTGCGTATCCGAGCCCCTGGGCGATGGCGCCGTGCAGCTGGCCTTCCAGGCCCAGGGGATTGATGACCTTCCCCACGTCGTGGACCGCGACGAACTTGAGCACCCTGATTTTCCCGGTGGCCGGATCGACCTTCACGCGGACGGCGTGGGCGGCGAATGCGTAGGTGGACGACACGTTGCCGCGGAGGTCCTTGCCCTGGAACTCGTTGGGCGGGTCGTAGAAGGCGCGGCCCACGATCATCCTGCCCTTCTCCTTGAAGTGCACGGCCCTGGCGACCCGGGGGATTTCCATGGATTTGGAGGGGTCGAGGACGTCGCAGACCTTCCAGTCGCGGAACACGAGGTTGCGGGCGTCGGACCCGAGCATGGGCGCTGCGAACTCGCGAATCTGGTCCTTCACGTCCTCGCAGGCCGCGAGCACCGCGTTCCCGGCTATGAAGGTCGTCCTCGAGGCGTGTATCCCGACGTCCCAGGGGCCCACGTCCGTGTCGTCGTTGATGACCGACACGGCGTCCATGGGCATTCCCATGGTTTCGGCGGCAATCATTGCCATTGCCGTGTCGCTGCCGGTCCCGATTTCCGTGGCCCCGGTCATGATGGAGAGCCTGCCGAAATCGTCGAGCTTTGCGATGACGCCGCAGCCGTCGCTCTTGTAGACCCTCCCGCCGCCTCCGACGTGGAACATGCCGGATATCCCGACGCCCTCGTTCTCGGCCTTCGGCCTGCCGAAGCCGATTCTCTCGGCCGCCTTGGCCAGGCACTCCTTGAACCCGCAGGTGGTGATTCTGAAGTTCTGGGGCGTCACCGACCCGGGCTCGTTCGCGTTGCGCAGCCTGAACTCGACCTTGTCGATTCCGGCCTTCTCCGCGAGCTCGTCCATGAGCTGCTCGCTCGCGAAGGTGCCCTGGGGGTTGCCGTATCCGCGGAACGCGGTGGCGAACGCGTTGTTCGTGTAGACGCTGTACGCCTTGAACGAGACGTTGGGCACGCGGTAGAGCGAGGAGATTCCGGTGAGCATTATGTGGGGCGTGGTGATTCCCCAGGACGTGTACGCGCCGTTGTCCAGCACGACCTCGGCCTTCCGGGCGGTGAGGCGGCCTTCGCGGTCGCATCCCGCGGCCATCTTGATAATCATCGGCTGGCGCGTGGGCGTGCAGGCGAACTCCTCCTCCCTGGTGTACGTAATCCTCACGGGCCGGCCGGTCCTCTGCGCGAGGAGTATGGCGATGATCTCGTAGGGGTACACGTCCAGCTTCGACCCGAACGCGCCGCCTATGACCGGCTGCCTGATTCTGATTCTGCTGGCCGGGATTCCCGTCACGCGGCTCAGGGTGTTCTGCATGAGGTAGGGAATCTGCGTGGAGGAGTAGAAGTTCAGGGACCCCGCGCGGCCGATAGCGGCGAGGGCGAAGCAGGTCTCCATGCAGCAGTGGGTGACGTAGTGGGTGCGGAAGGTGCCCTCGGCCGTGAAGGCGGACGAGGCGAGCGCCGCGTCGGGGTCGCCCTCGCGGAAGTCGTACTTGAACCCGATGACGTTGCCGGGCGCGGAATCGTGCAGCAGCGGCGCGCCCGGGGCCATGGCCTCGAACGGGTCGAAGACGGCCGGCAGGGGCTCGTACCTGACCGCGATTCTCGAGCAGGCCTCCGCGGCGGCATCCTCGCTCACCGCCGCCACGGCCGCGACCTCGTCCCTGAACGAGCGGACCCTGCCGCCCTTCAGGATCGGGTTGTCTTGCAGGAATCCGACGTTCCCGGTCTTGACGTCCTGGGCTGTGATTACCGCCTTCACGCCGGGGACTTCGAACGCGGGACGGACGTCGATGGACGCTATTTTCGCGTGCGCGTGCGCCGACCTCAGGATTTTCCCGTAAAGCATGCCCGGGAGGACCATGTCGTGGCCGTAGACCGCCCTGCCCGTGACCTTGTCGAACGCGTCGATTTTCGGGACCTTCCTGCCGATGAAAGCGAACTCGCTCATGCCTTGGCCCTGCCTTTCATCGCGCCGGCGGCCGCGATCACGGCCCTGACGATGTTCTCGTACCCCGTGCACCTGCAGATGTTGCCCTCGATTGCGGCCCGAGCCTCCGCCGGCGTCGGGTCGGGGTTCCGGGCCAGGAACTCGGCGCAGCGCATTATCATGCCCGGCGTGCAGAACCCGCACTGCACCGCGCCCTCGTCCATGAACGCCTGCTGAAGCGGATGCAGGGCCCCGCCCCGGGAGAGGCCCTCTATGGTCAGCACCTCGGACCCGTCGCACTCGCAGGCCAGCACGATGCAGGAATTCACGGACTTGCCGTCGAGGAGGACGGTGCACGCGCCGCAGTCTCCGGCCCTGCAGCCGGCGTTGGTGCCGGTGAGTCCGAGGCCGTCGCGGAGGAAGTCGAGGAGAGTCGTGCCCGGCGGGACCTCCCTTTCGTAGACGTCGCCGTTCACTGCGATTCTTATCGGAATCATAGGCCCAGCACCTCCCTGACCGCGCGGAGGGCGAGCTCGCGCGCCATGTCCCTCCTGTACGCCTCGGAGGCCCGAACGTCGGAAATCGGGCAGGCCGCCGCTGCGACGGCGTCGGCCGCCCGGGCCGCGTCCTCGAGCCCGCCGGGGGAGCCCTTCAGGGCGGCCTCGGCCGCGGCGCACCTGAGCGGGACGGGCGCGCAGGCGCCGAGCGCGATGCGAACGGCCGCGACCCGGCCCCCCACGCGGAGCGCGGAAGCCGCCACCGACACGACGGAGAGGTCCATGGCGGCGCGCGGCGTCAGGGCGTGGAAGGACGACTTCGACCCTTTTTTCGGGAGGGGCACCACTATGGCCGCGAGGATGCCCTTGCCTCCGCTCACGAGAGTCCGTCCCGGGCCGAGGAAGAACTCCTCCACCGGCACGGTGCGACCACCCTTCGGGGCCAGGATTCTGACCTTTGCGCCGAGCACGATGAGCGGCGGGGCGAGGTCGGCGGACGGGGCGGCGTTGCACAGGTTCCCGCCTGCGGTGCCGCGGTTGCGCACCTGCGGGGATCCCATTCCCGCGGCCGCGAGGGCCAGCACAGGCAGCTTTTCGGCCAGGATGGGGTCGGAAACCAGGTCCGCGAGGGTCGCCAGGGATCCGATGACCACCGAATTGCCCGAAATCCCGATGCCGCGGAAGGATTCGATGCCCTTTATATCGACGAGCGCCTCGGGCGCGGCCTTGCCCCTCCTCACGGCGGGAATCAGGTCCGTCCCCCCGGCGAGCACTGCGGCCTTCCCCTTCATGGCCGAGAGCATTTCGAGCGCCTTGCGTGCGCTCGCGGGCTTGTGGTAGGCGAACTTGAACACGGGGCACCTCGCTGCTTGCGCGGCCCGGGACCTGCCGCCGGGCACGGCAAGAGTATCCCCTGATTCCGTGCCATGCAACTGTTTTCGAGGCCCGGGCCGTCCGCGGGCCCCGGGCGGATTCACGCCCTGCCGCCCCTCAGCCTGCGCGTCTCTTCGGGGTCGACCTCGAAGGACCCGGGCTTGAGCGCGACGCCGTACGCGCTGCGGGCGATCGCAGGCGACACGATGCCGTTCCTCACGTCCGCGGCCACGCGGTCCGCCGGCCTCTCGCGCGGGTCGCCCCAACCGCCGCCGCCGCCGGCCTCCTGGAGGTAGCGCGTCCCCGCCGGGACGTTCTCGATGAGATCCTTCGAAGTGGTGCGGTAGACCCTGCCGTCGGGATACGTGAGCTGGATGAAGTTGAGCGTGCCGTCGCCGCCGCCGTGGGCGCCCCTGGCGGGCTCCACGTCGCCCTCGCCGAAGGTGACCATCTTGTTGCCCTGGCCGCCCATGACGTACTCCGAGACCACGCCGAGCCCGCCGCGCCACCTGCCCGCGCCGGCGGAGTCGGCGATGAACTCGTGCCTGACCAGCCTGTGCGGTGTCTGGAGCTCGAACATCTCGTAGTCCTGGTCGAGGACGCCGCCCGAGGCGTCAATCATCCCGATGTGGTCGTACCCGTCGCACCCCTTGATTGCGCCGGACCCGCCCTTGAGCCCCATGAAGAAGATGTCGACGTAGGGCCTGCTTTTCCTCGGGTCGACGCCGGTGGATAGGGAGCAGAGGAGCTCGTTCCATCCTGCCGTGACGCGGTCCGGGATTACTCCGGCGAGCGCGCGCTGGACGGCGTTCGCGTTGATGGGGCAGAGGTGGTTCCCGTAGGTGGTCGCCGCGGGGTAGGACGCGTTGAGCACCGTGCCCTGGGGGATTGTGATCC
>JBFZBV010000247.1:0-3170 GCA_041308285.1 Planctomycetota bacterium
CCACGGGGCCATGCCGGGATTGACAGGGAGTCCCACGACGACCGTGGATCGGTCCCGGGACTGGGATTCTATCGAGGCGGCCACGACGTCGCCGCCGAACCGGAGGAGAGGGACGAACTTCGAGTTCCCGGCCGGCGAAAGGGCCTTGAAGGCCGTGACGGAAATCCTGCCTGCCATTGCCGCCAGCGCCCTGCCTGCGGCAGGATCCGCCGAGAAAACGCCCCCTGAGGCGAGCTTGTATTTCGAGACGCCGGCGATTGCCGTCTCCTCGGGCGGGTCGACGACGAGGGCCGAGCCGGAAGGGACCCTCTCGGGCGCCGTGAGGTGGTAAACCCTGACTTCTGCTCCCCTGCCCCTGGAGGCGCGGGAATCGAAGCTCAGCATGCCGGTGGCCTCGAGGGCCTTGACAAGGAAAGGCGCATCCGGGCCCTCGACGGCCGACCTGAGAGGCCGGAACCGATTCCTGGCGGCGTATGCGCGGTCGTCCGCAGCCAATGCCCCGCCAGGCGAGATGCGGACCTCCACGGAGTCCGCCGAGGACAGGTCCGGCCCGCCGGCACCCCCGAATAGGGCCCCGGCCCTGCCTCCAGGCTCGGGTTCGACCGTCGAGGAGTCGAGCACGGCGCCCGACAGGCCGTCGCGGAGTTCGACGGTTATCGGGGCGCGGGATTCGGAGAATGAAGAGACTTCCACGTAGACCTCCGGGGGGATCCCCTCGGCCGGGGAGAATCCCATCCGCGTTATGCCGAAGTTGTCCGCCCGGCCGCCGCAGAGGAACAGGCCGGCGTCCCGGCCGGGCCCCTTCGATGCGGGATAGGCGCCGTCGGAGAAGAGGAACATCCTTCCCTGCGATCCCGGACCGCCGGCAGGGCAGTCGGAGAGGGCGGAGGAAGGGAAAGCGGCCGATTCCGAGGGCGGGGGGAGCGAGCCGACGGCGGATCCGATTCCGGCCGGGCTCAGGGACATGTCCCCGCCCTCGAGGGGAGGGAAGCACCTCAGCGTCACTTCGTCGGAGGGATTCAGCCGGGAAGCGGCCTCCCGAATGAGGTCGAGTGCGGCCTCGTGGCGTGTGCCCGCCCTCCCGGCAGCCGGGCAGGACATGCTGGCGGACCTGTCGAGCAGGAAGAGCACGCGTTCGGGCGGAGGGCGGCGGGTTTCGATCCAGGGCCCGGCCGCGGCTAGGGCCAGCGAACACGCGAACAGGACGGAAAGCGCGAGTTCCAGCGCCGGCGGGGCCGCGCCGGACCCGCCCGGAACGGCCTCGCCCGCGATGCGCCGCCAGATAATAAGCGAGGGCTCGACGTACGGCCTCTTCCTGTGCCTAAGGACGTGCAGGAGCACTATGGGGGCCAGCGACGCGAGACCCCACAGGAAATAAGGTGCTTCGAAACCCAACGGACCTCCTTCGGAGTCCGGCCCGGTCCCGGCCGGCCGGGCATCCCGTCCGGGCCGCAGCGGACGGCGCCTAATCCTGCCTCAGCCATCCGTGCCTCGGCAGGACCCTGAGGAGGAGGTCCTCCACCGAGGCGTCGGAAAGCGTGAAGACGTATCTCATGCCCCTCGACAGGGAGAAATCGCGCATGCCGGCGACGAACTCGCGCACGGCCTCGTCGTATCTCGCCGCCATGGCGGGGCCGACCGAAATCGACATGCGCTCGCCGGTCTCGGAGTCCGTCAGCCGCACCTTGCCCCTGCGGGGCGTGGAACTCTCTTCCCTGGAAAGCACGTGGAGAACGGCCATGTCCATGCCCGCAGAAGCGGCGGCGGCGAGATCGTCCCTGAACGGCTCCTCCAGCAAAAAGTCCGAGATGATGGCCGTCATGGCGCCCCTCGGGGACGACTTGGAGGCGGCCCGGAGCGCTCCTCCGATGTCCGCGGCGCCTCCGGTCTTCAGCGCGGAAAGGCGGTCGACGACGGCTGCGGGCGGGGATCCGCAGTCGAAGAGCGCCGGCCCTTCGGAGCCTCCGAGCGAGACCGACCACAGGGCGGCCTGGTTCCTGCCCCAGACGGCGATGCACGCGAGCGCCGCCGCCGCCCTGAGAGCGAACGAGGCCTTTCCGCCGAAGGCCATGGAGTTCGACAGGTCGACGAGTATGTTGACCCTCATGCGGTCTTCGCGCATGAACTCCTTCACGCTGAGCTTGTCGAACCTGCCGAATGCGTTCCAGTCGATGTATCTGAGGTCGTCACCGGGCGCGTAGTCCCGGTGGCCGGAGAATTCCACGACGCCGCCCTTGCGCCTCCCCGCCCGATCGCCCTCCGAGCCTGCGAGGGAAGCGCGGCGGGCGGCTATCCTGAGCCTCTCGAGCCGCGAGAGGAAGTCTCCGGAGAAAGGCATGTCAGAGCCCATGATGATTCGCAGGCGCAAGGCTCGGGCCCGGCGCAGTCCTCAAGGCGCCCATATGAACGGACCGCGGCGCGTTTTGTTTCGCCGGCCGCGCCGGCCGGGCGTCCACGCGCGCATGATAGCACGGACGCGGCGGAGCCTGCGATCACCCCGGGGCCGGGCCGCCCGCAGCGGAGCGGCCGGCGGGGGCCGGTCACCTCCTGCGCCGGAAGGGCCTGCGGCGCTCCCTGTCGCGGGATCCGCCGTCTTCCGCGACGGGGGCGGGCTGCTTCCTGGGGAGGGCGGCATCGAGTTCGTCCAGGACTTCCCGGGCGGTCTGGTGGCGTTTCTCGGGCCTGCCCGCGGCCATCTTGAGGATGAGCTTGCGCATCGGATTGGAGATTTCGACGTCCTTCAGGAGCGTGTCGACGGGCGATTTCCACTCGACCAGGTCGCGCACGATTTCCATGGTGTCCGAGGACTCGAAGGGCAGCTTGCCGGAAAGCATGCAGGCGAACGTGACGCCCAGCCCGTAGATGTCGGCCGCGGGCCCGACCGAGCGCGGGTTGACAATCTGCTCGGGGGCCATGAAGCTGGGCGTGCCCATGACCACGCCGGTCTTCGTGATGGTGTCCGGGTCGCTTCCGAGCCTCTTCGCCAGGCCGAGATCAGCGAGCATGGCCTTGCCCTGCTTGTCGATGATTATGTTGTTGGGCTTCAAATCCCTGTGGATGACGCCCATGGAGTGCGCGTACTCGAGGGCGGACGCAATCTGCCGTATTATGCCGGCCGAGGTGCGCTCGCTGATCTTGCCCTTCCTCTCGATTACCTCCTCGAGGTTGTA
>JBFZBV010000248.1:0-4856 GCA_041308285.1 Planctomycetota bacterium
TTCTTCCTCTCCACCTGCGCGGAACGCAGCCATCTCCACAACATAGCCGGCGCGACCTACAGCTGCTTCAAGTACAGCCACGAGGCCGACGAGCCCGTGAAGCCCCTCGCCCCCTACCAGAAAGCCTCGACCAAAATCGATCCGAAGGAGAGGGGGGAGGAGAACGCGAAAATCAAGGAGGAATACGACAAGGCCAGGGAGGAGTTCGAGAAGGGCGAAGCCATGCAGAAATACCTCGTGGCCATGGAGGAATGGAGGCAGGACAAGCACGAGGACTCGGTCTCCCTCGACAAGGCCAAGATCGCCATGGAAAAGGCCAAGATGAAGGCTGGCGCGTGGGCCTGCACAAGGTACTACGCGGGGCAGATCGGCCTGCTCCTCATGATAATCGGCATGGGGCTCGTGATTCTGCACGGATCACCCGCCGAAAAGGCGGCGGCCCTGGTGCTGGTCTGGATTGGGGTGATTAGCGTGATGAACGGCGGCCTGCTGACCGGCGGATCAGCCATACAGAACCTGCTCGGATTGATGAGATGAGCGTCCGCTGGAATGCGTGCGAACCCGAGGCGGGGGCCAGCGCCCCCGCCTTTCTTTTTCACGCCCTCGGATGGAACTTCCTGTGCACCTCCCTCAGGAAGTCCGATCCCACGTGCGTGTAGATTTGCGTCGTGGTGATGTTCTCGTGGCCGAGCATCTCCTGGACTGATCGCAGGTCGGCCCCGTGGGCGATGAGGTGCGAGGCGAAGCTGTGCCTGAACGCGTGCGGGAACACCCGGGTTCCCGCGCCGGCCCTGGCAGCCGCCTTCTTCACGATTCTCCACACCGATTCCCGGGCAAGCCGCCTTCCCGACCTCGATACGAACAGCGCCTCCGGCCCGGGGCCTCCTCCGGCAGGCTCGATTCTGGATCTGTAGGCCCGTATCGCGTCTATCGCGTGGACGCCGAGCGGCACCACCCTTTCCTTGCTCCCCTTGCCGCGGCATCTGAGGAACCTCACCTCCCAGTTGACGTCCGAGACCCTGAGGCCCGCGAGTTCGGAGACCCTCAGGCCGGTCGCGTAGAACGTCTCGAGGACGGCGTAGTCGCGCCAGTCGGCCGCCGGAGCGTCATCCGCGGGCCTGGCGAGAATCGCGCGGATTTCCTTCTCCCCCAGCGTCCTCGGCAGGCGGGTGCCGAGCTTGGGCAGGGGGACTCTTCGCGCCGGGTTCTCCCGGGCGAGGCCTTCCCCGGTCAGGAAGCCGTATAGGCACCTCAAAGCCGAGAGCCTGCGCGAGAGCGAGGACGCCTTGCATCCTGAAGAAGCGCCCGCCTTGAGGAAATCCGCGATGTCCCTCGCCCCGGCAGACCCGAATCCGGCGATTCCGCGGCCCCCGAGGAACTCCGCGAAGGCCTTCAAATCCCGGCCGTAGGCGAGGACCGTGTTGCGGGACAGCCCCCGCTCCGATTCGAGGTGCGAAAGGAACGCCTGGGTTTCCTTTTCCATCTGCAGCTCCCCGGCATGGCCGCCGCCCGGACCCGGCCGCATGGGCCTCTCCCCGCGATGCAGGCCCCGGCGGGCGCGGAGGCTCCGCAAACCGGCCATTGCTTTTATCGGCTGGAAAAATAATCTCCTTGATTTTTCTTGACATGCCGGAAACCGGCATTATATTTACGGATCTATTTGCAGCTAAGCCTTAGCCCGGGCTTAAGCGGATGAAAGGGTTGCGAATGGCTAAGAAAGAGAAAAAGGGAAAGTCCGGCCTTTCCAAGAGCGATTCCGAAAAATACCGCGAAATGCTCATCGAGAAGCGCAAACTGCTCCTCGAAGACATAAAACGCATGGAGCGCGACAGCCTCGGCCGGTCAAGGCAGGACCAGAGCGGCGACCTTTCCAACATGCCCATTCACATGGCCGACATAAGCTCGGACAACTTCGAACTCGAACTCACGCTGGGCCTTATAGAAAACGAAGAGCGCCAGGTGAAGGAAATCGACCTCGCAATCGCGAGGCTCAAGGAAGGCACGTACGGCGTCTGCGAGAACTGCGGGGAAAAAATCCCCAAGCCGAGGCTCAAGGCCATACCCAACGCCACGCTCTGCCTGAAGTGCAAAGAGCTTGAAGAAGAGGGAATGCTTTGAGCTCCACGGGCTCAACTCCTTCGCCCGTCGACCTATCCGTCAGAATAGGTCCGCTCGCGCTCAAGAATCCCGTGATTGCCGCCTCCGGCACTTTCGGGTTCGGCCTCGATTTCCAGGGCCTCTACCACCCCTCCCTGCTGGGCGGAATAGTGCTCAAAAGCGTGACAATCGAGCCCAGGCCCGGAAACCCGCAGCCCAGGATTGCCGAAACGCCCTGCGGACTGCTCAATTCCATCGGGCTGGAGAACCCCGGCGTCGGCTCCCTCGTGCGCGACGAGCTCCCAAAGCTCGAATCCATCGATACTTGCGTAATCGCCAGCATCGCAGGCGACAAGCCCGGCGAGTTCGTGGAGCTCGCGCGAAGGCTCTCGGCCGTCCAAAGGGTGAATGCCCTCGAAATCAACATCTCATGCCCCAACCAGTCGGAAGGCGGCATGGCATTCGGCACCTCGGCCAAAGCCACGGAATCCCTGGTCGGAGCCGTCAGGAAAGCGACGAACCTGCCCATCGCGGCGAAGCTGACCCCCAACGTGACCGACATCGTCGCCATAGCCAAAGCCGCCTGGCGCGGCGGCGCGGACGCAGTCAGCCTCGTCAACACCTTCCTCGGCATGATGGTGGACTGGAGGACCAGGAAACCCTCGATTGCCGGCATCAACGGCCGCGGAGGCGTGTCCGGCCCGGCAATCAAGCCCATGGCCCTGAGGATGGTCCGCGACGTCTACAAGTCCGTGCCCATCCCCGTAATCGGCATGGGCGGGATATCCACGGCCGGCGACGCGCTCGAGTTCATGATCGCAGGAGCCGCAGCCGTCCAGATCGGCACCGCGAACTTCGTGAACCCGGCGGTCTGCGGCTCCCTGCCGGCCGAAATCGCGGCCCTGCTGCGGAGCGCCGGGATCGATAGCGCCATGTCAATCGTCGGCACGCTGCAGGACTGAGCGCCGGGGAAAACATTTCTGCCCGGCCCCAAAGGTATTATAATCCGCTCCAGCCGGGACGTCCGGCGCAGTGCCGTGCGGTCCCGCGGGGATTCCGGGCCGGAATCCGTTCCGGCCCCGCGTGCTGCGGCGTCCACCAAGGTGGAAGATGCTAGAGAAAATCGCCGCCTGGCTTGCCAGGATACTCCTTAAAATCTTCGGATCCCGCAACGAGAGGCTCATCAGCGCCATGACGTCGGCCGTCGAGGAAGTGGCGGCCGTGGAGCCCCTTTTCGAATCCCTTTCCGACGCCCAGCTCGCGGCCAAGACGGCGGAATTCCGCCAGAGCCTCGCCAAGGGCGAGACCCTCGACGACATCCTGCCGGAGGCGTTCGCCGCGGTCAGGGAAGCCGCCAAGCGCATGCTGCTCATGCGCCATTTCGACGTGCAAATCATCGGAGGCATCGTCCTCCACCAGGGCAAGATTGCCGAAATGGTCACCGGCGAGGGCAAGACCCTCGTGGCCACGCTCGCGGCCTACCTCAACGCCCTCGAGGGCCGCGGAGTCCACATCATCACGGTAAACGACTACCTCGCCCGCCGAGACCAGCACTGGATGGGGCCCATCTTCGAGCTCCTGGGCATGACGGTCGGCTGCATCCAGAACGACATGTCCTCGGCCGACAGGAACATCAACTACGGCTGCAGCATCACCTACGGCACGAACAACGAGTACGGCTTCGACTACCTCCGCGACAACATGAAGGTCCGGCTCGAGGACCAGTGCCAGAAGAGCCGCCACTACGCGATTGTCGACGAGGTCGACTCGATACTCATCGACGAGGCCAGGACGCCGCTCATCATCTCCGGCCCCGCGGAGCAGTCCACCACCAAGTACTACGAGGCGGACAAGATTGTGCGCAGAATCCCGCCCAACAAGACCGTCACCAAGGCGGACTACGACATACAGAAAATCGAGGACGGGGACGAGTCGCGCCTGGAGCGTTCCTACCTGTTCGTGATAGACGAGAAGGGCAACCAGGTCGTCGAGACCGCCGCGGGCCAGGAATGGGTCGAGAAGAACTCGCTCGTCGGCGGGCTCCTCGACGAGAACGAGCGGATTGAGAACGAAATCCAGGCCGTGGAGAAGGAAATCGACCTGCCATCCCCGGGCGGCGGCCCCGAGGCCGACAAGAAGAAGGACGCCTCCAGGCTCGACCGCCGGAAGCTCTACTCGGAGTGGAACCGGAACAACGTCGAAATCAACGAGTGGCGCCACCACTTGAGCCAGGCCCTCAGGGCCCACTTCCTCTACAAGAACGAGCACCACTACGTCGAGAAGGACGGCCAGATTCTCATCGTCGACGAGTTCACCGGCAGGCTCATGCCCGGCAGGCGGTGGTCCGACGGGCTCCACCAGGCAATCGAGGCCAAGGAGAAGCTCAAGATTCAGGAGGAGAACCAGACCCTCGCAACGATAACCTTCCAGAACTACTTCAAGCTCTACAAGAAGATATCCGGCATGACGGGCACCGCCATAACCGAGGCGGCGGAGTTCGACAAGATTTACAAGCTCGACGTCGTCATCATCCCCACGAACCGCCCGCTCATAAGAAGGAACTACCCCGACGTCGTGTACGCGACTGAGAAGGAGAAGTACGAGGCGCTCGTGGAGGAAATCGTCAGGGTCCACTCCACGGGCAGGCCCATCCTCGTCGGCACCCTGTCGATAGAGCGGTCCGAGAAGTTGTCGGAAATGCTCAAGAGGAGGGGGGTCGAGCACGAGGTGCTCAACGCCAAGTACCACGAGCGCGAGGC
>JBFZBV010000249.1:0-8980 GCA_041308285.1 Planctomycetota bacterium
GTCAACGACGAGCTCAAGGCGATTATCTGCGTGGCGCTTGGCAACATCGCGGACCCGTCGGAAACGCCCGTGCTCAGGCGCCTTGGCGAGCACTACAACTTCCTCATAACGAGGTACCTGACGATAAAGGCAATCGTCTGCCTGCTCTAATCCGCGGTCCGCGCACGCCGTGCTTCAGGGGGCCGGGGCTCGTTTTTGCTTGACCCGGCCCCCTGCCCGCTGTTAAATTGATCGCGTCGGCGCCGTGTTCTGTTCTGCGATTGTCGGGTGAGCCATGGTCAACCTCGAATCCGCATCACGCGAGGAGCTGCTGCGCGAGATTAACCGCATGCGCATGCAGATTGCCACGCTCGAGCAGGCGGGATCCACAGGCCAGATGAGGAGCATCGTCGGGCTCGACGAGAAGGTCATCCAGCTCGACGAGAGCGACAAAATCGAGTACATGAACGCCTCGATGTCCAGGCTCATGGGCGTGGACCGGAACCAGGCGCTGGGCAAGCACATCTCCGTGCTGGACAACTACAAGTGGGGCAAGGGCGAGCTCCAGCGCATCATAAAGCAGGCCAAGACCAACAACCAGGAAATCGTCGAGGAGAAGAACTACTTCGACGACGCGAAGGAGAAGTACTTCTACATCAACATAAAGTGCACGGTCACCAACGGCAAGGCGCAGGTGCTGATAGAGGACCTGACCGACAAGAAGATGCTGGAGAAGACCTTCAAGAAGTACGTACCGCCCGCGGTGATAGAGAAGATGCTCGAGGTGAAGGACGAGAAGGACTTCTTCAAGGCCGACCGCTACGAGATGACCGTGCTCTTCGCCGACTTGAGGGGCTTCACAGCCTGGTCCGAGAGCCTGCCCCCCGAGAAGGTCAGGGACACCATAAACATCTACCTGTCGGCCATGACCGAGGTGATTCTCAAGCACGACGCCACGCTGGACAAGTTCGTGGGCGACGAGGTCATGGCGATATTCGGCGCGCCGCTCATCTACCCCGACCACGCCGTCAGGGCCCTCAAGGTCGCCCTGGGCATGCAGGACGCGCACAGGAAGACCATGGAGAAGTGGGAGGAGATGGGGCTGCCCGGCCCGCCGCTGGGCATCGGCGTAAACACGGGCGAAATGGTGGTGGGCAACATAGGGTCCAACATGAGGATGGACTACACCGTGCTGGGCCACCACGTCAACCTCGCCTCGCGCCTCTGCGGGCTCGCCAAGCCCGGCGAAATCCTCCTGGGCCAGCAGACGTTCCACCTGATACAGACCGCCGCCAAGGACGGGAAGCTCGATATACAGAGGAACCTCAAGTTCAAGAAAGTCGGCAAGACCAAGGCCAAGGGCATCGCGGAACCCATCGAAATCATCCTCGTCATGGCCGTCGATTGATCGCCCCCGGCCCCCGAGGCCAGGCCCCGTCCAGCACAGCACAGCACAGCCGGCTCTCCCGCGCCGGTCTGCCGCGGATTGGCGCAGGCGGCGATTTTGGAAGGCGCAGACATGGACAACTCCGAATTCAGGCTGCATCTTCACGAGGTCGCGGACTGGATTGCCGACTACGCGGCCCGCGTGCGCGAGCTCCCCGTGGTTCCGTCAGTCAAGCCCGGCGAAATCAGGGCCCAGTTCCCCGCCTTCCCGCCCGAGGAAGGGGCGGAGTTCCATCAGATTTTCGCCGACTTCCGCGACAAAGTGCTCCCGGGCATGACGCACTGGAACCACCCCGGATGGTTCGCATACTTCCCGGCCAACACTTCGCCGCCTTCGATTCTGGCCGAGATGATTACCGCCGCAATCGGCGCCCAGTGCATGTCCTGGATTACCTCCCCCGCCGCGACGGAGCTCGAGCAGGTCGTCACCGGATGGTTGAGGGAGATGATAGGCCTGCCTGCGGGGTTCACCGGAGTCATACAGGACACCGCCTCGACGTCCACGCTGGTGGCCCTGCTGTCGGCCAGGGAGAAGGCCACGGACGGGGCGTTCAACAGGTCCGGGGCCTCGGCCCCCGGGGCGTCGAACCTGGCGGTCTACGCGTCATCCGAGGCGCATTCGTCGGTCGAGAAGGGCGTGAAGCTGGCCGGGTTCGGCATGGACAGGCTCCGCAGAATCGGCGTGGACGAGACGTACGCCATGAGGCCCGACCTGCTCGAGAAGGCCATGGCCGTGGACGAGGCGTCGGGACTGAAGCCGGCGTGCGTGGTCGCCACGGTCGGCACGACGTCCTCCAGCGCCATCGACCCGCTGGATGCCATAGGCGCGATATGCAGGCGCCGCGGCGCGTGGCTCCACGTGGACGCCGCCTACGCCGGAACCGCCGCGGTCCTGCCTGAAAAGCGCCACATACTCGAGGGCGTCGACAAGGCGGACAGCTTCGTGTTCAACCCCCACAAGTGGATGTTCACCAACTTCGACTGCTCGGCCTACTTCGTCTCGGACGTCCCCGCCCTTCTGCGCACCTTCAGCATGAACCCGGAGTACCTGCGCACCGCCCACGACGACACGGCCGTGAACTTCAGGGACTGGGGCATCCAGCTGGGCCGGCGGTTCAGGGCGCTCAAGCTGTGGTTCGTCATCAGGTCCTTCGGAGTCGAGGGAATCAGGACCGTCGTGAGGCGGCACATAGCCCTGGCCGACGGCTTCAGGAAGAAGGTCGAGGCGCACCCCGACTTCGAGGTCATGGCGCCCGCGCCGTTCGGACTCGTGTGCTTCAGGTTCAGGCCCAAGGGGGCCGCCGAGGGGCCGGAGCTCGACGCGCTGAACGAGCGCCTCCTCGCCGCGGTGAACTCCACCGGCCGCGTGCACCTCACGCACACGCGCCTGGCCGGAAGGTTCGCCATACGGATGTCGGTCGGCCAGCTCGACACCACGGAAGAGGACGTGGACGGGGCTTTCAGGCTGTTCGCCGAGAAGGCCGGATCCGCGGAGCAGAGCCAGGGCTAGATCGCCTTGAGGAAGCTCACCGCGTAGAAGCCGTAGTTGTCCGCGTTCGTGACGGCCTTCTGCTGCTGCGCGGCCGCCAGCCCGCGGCATTTTATCTTCCCGTAGGCGTGGTCCCTGGTGTTTAAGACCTTGTGCGTCAGCTCGTGGTAGATGGTCTGCGCCGCGCCCTCTATCGGGTCGGGATCGCCGAGGAACCAGTTGCCGAGAATCACCCTGTAGCCGCTGCCAACGTGGCCACCCTCCGGAACCCAGACGTAACCGTAGACGTCGGAAGTGGATCCGTCCTCTATCATCTCCCCGAAGGGGTCCCTGCCGTCGACTATGTGCGTCATCATGTCCTCGCGCAGGACGAGCGTCACCTTGTTGCCCTTGAAGGCGTTCTGCATCTTGGCCAGGTTGGCCTGCACCGTGGTGAGGACTCCCGTTGCCGAAGGGTTGCCGAACCAGCGCTGGAACCGGTCCTCCTCCGCGCGGTTGGATTTCACCTTTGCCGCCCCGACAACCGCCAGCTCGGCGCACCGGTACGCGTCGGCCCAGCCCTTCTTGGCAGGCACGAGCTGCTCCCTGGTGAATTCCTCGTACACGACTGTCCCCTTCGAGGTGTCGCGCACGCCGAGCGAGACGTTGATGGTTATCGGCGCCGGCTTGAGCTTCCCCTGCTTGAACAGCTCCGCGCCCTTCCTGATTTCATCGAGGTGGTTCGCCTGGAGCAGGTGGGAGGCAGGGTTGACGTTCTGCTTGCGGAAGTCCTCGAGCTGCTTGATGAGGTCCGTCACCGCCCCGGCCTTGTTCCTGACGCTGTTTTCCGGATCGCTCTTGGATTTAATCCACTCGGCGGTGGCCAGCCAGAGCGCCTCGAAGTGCTTCAGGCTGCCGCGGTTCGTGTCGTACTCCCTGAGGCACGCGTCGAGGATTTTGAGCTTCTTGCTCCTCGGCTTGAGCACCCCCGCCTTGGTCCTCTTCATCCAGTCGCTGTGGCCCATTATAGGCATGCTGCACCTCACAAGCCGGTTTGTCGACCCGCTCTCCTGCGGATCCGGAGCGGAATTATACCGCTTTGCAGGAGTCATGGCTACGGGCATCGGCGTGGACCAGCGATGAAGAGTCGCGCGCGGAATCGTCCGTGTCTGTCGTCGGGATCGGGGTTTTGGGGGCTCGTGGATGACTTGCAAGCACGAGTACGGGATAGCAGGTCCCGCGGTGAAAACGACCGACGATACATCCAGGAGAATCAGGTCGCCCGCCGCCCGAAGATTCCGGACTCTTCACCCCTGGGCGTGGACATTGAGCCGCGGGCCGCAGGACCGTGGATGGCGGGACGCGGGGGCGAGGGGACGTGGTTTTTGCGAGCAGTGGGCAGTGAACAGTAAGAAGTGAGAAGTGAACAGTAAGAAGTGAGAAGTGAACAGTAAGAAGTAAGAAGAAGTTAGAAGTTAGAAGTGAGCAGTGGACAGTAGACTGTAGACCGTCGACCGTGGACCGTGGGTAAAAGTAGACTCGACCGTGGATAGAAGGTTGCAACCGTGGACACGTTGGACGTCGGTGATGCTCGCCGATTGAAAACCCCTCACCCGGCCTCTCCCCGAAGGAGAGGGGGAATATGAACCCCAGGGGGTCACACCTTGATTATTGACTTAAATTTCAACGCTTCATCGTGCGTCCCGCGTTGCGCGTTGCGCGTACCGGGCACAGCATGTGCCATCGCGAGCCCCGCTCAGCCCTGCAACGCCAAACTCTCACAAAGAGCTGCGTAAATCAGCAAGGGAATCATGTGAATCAGGGGGCGCAGAGCAGCAGCTCCTCACCTGCGTCCCGAGGCGAGCGTCTTCACGACGGACCCTTCCGCCGCTGCGGAGGCGGCGGCGGACAGAAGTTCCCGGGCGCCGGCATCGTCCCCGTCGATTCGGCGCCTGAGCGATTCGAAGTAGAGCGCCTCCGGCCGCCTTCGCGCATGCCCGGGGCTCCGGACCGCCGCCGCGTACTCCGCCGCCGGGGCCGCGGCCGAGAGCATGCCCATGACGATTCCCTCGAAAGAGGAGGGGGCCGCTTCGAAGCCTTTCTTCCACGTTCCGCGGGGGTCCCGGCCCGCGGACAGCTCGTATTCGCCGAGCCACAGCGTTCCCGCGGCGGCCACGGCGCGCGTCCTGGATGCGGCCGCCGCCGCGAGCGGGACCGACGGGTCCTTGCCCTGGCAGCGGAGCGCGAGGCCGAGCCACAGGCTCGCGAAGTCCCGCCAGTAGTCCTTCGCCGCGAGCCGGCCTATCGCGCCGCGGAGGACGCCTTCGGCCTCGGCGAACCGCCCTTTCATCGCCGCCACCGCCCCGCGGCCGGCCTCGGCCTGCGGCTCGAACGACTTAATCCGCCCGAGATTGGCGTACGCCGCCCCGGCTCCGTCCAGGTCCCCCGAGGCTGCCAGTATCTCGGCGAGGAGGATTCCGGCCTGGGGCCTTCCCGGCCAGCGCCTCGCGAGGTCCCTCGCGTCCGACGCCGCCATCTCCAGATTGCCGGCTTCCATGCGCGAGTAGGCCAGCGCGTAGGCAGGCTCGAAGAAGTCCGGATCCAGGGCCGAGCTTTCCGCGTAGAGCTTCTCCGCCGCCGCGCGGTTCTCCTCGACCCTCGCGAGCAGGTACAGGTGCAGGGCCGATCCGGGATTCCGCTCGGCCAGCGCCATGTATTCCGACGCGAGCTCACGGGGCGCGGACTCGCGCTTCGCGTCCTGGTATCCCCTGTGCGCCTGGCAGAGAAGGCTCTGGAGCAGGGGTGCCGGGGCTCCGGAGCCGAATTCCGGGTCCGATGCCTCGTCGATGGCGGCCCGGTACAGGCCGGCGGCCTCGGCGTGCCTGCCCTTTTCGGCCGCGATTTCCGCGAGCAGCATCACCTCCCTGGGCGTCTTCCCGACCCTGAGCTCGATGCCCCTGCGGATTTGGATTTCCGCGTCCTCCAGCCTGCCGGTCTTGAAGAGCGCGAACCCCAGCTCGAACCTGTATGCGGCGTATTCAGGCCGGGCCTGGACGGCCTGGAAGAACTTCCCCGCCGCGGACTCGAACCTGCCGGCGGAGAGCTCGACCCTCCCCTCTTCGGCGAGGGCGGCCGCTTCGTCGGTCCGTGCGCCGTCTTCCGAGCCCGGGGAGAACGCTATCGCCGCCGCAATCGCGGCGGCGGCCGCGATGGGGAACCAGAACGCGAGCAGGGCCACCGGCGGGAAGGCGGCCTTCCTCATGTCCGAGGCGGTCCAGAGGGACCTGAGGTTCAGGGCCTGGGCCCGGATGCTGAGAATGAACGATATCGCGCCCCACCAGCCCCAGAACGACGTGAAGACCAGGCTCTTCATGACGAGCAGCCTCGTGCAGGCCGGGCAGAGGAAGAGCAGCCTTGATCCGTACCGGCTGGCGAATATCATGCCCTGCACGCCTTTCGGCTCCACAAACGTGCCGCCCGGCTCGCCGCAGTACATGCAGTAGCCGCGCTCCCTCGCGAAGCAGGCCGGGCACAGGGGGTCGTCGCCCGGAACCAGGGCGTAGTTCTTCGGCATCCCGGCGCCGCACTTCGAACATCGTGTCCCGATGGAATCCATGTCACCCTTCCAGGGGTTTCGCCGAGAAACGCCTGCCGTCCGTCTCGATGCGCGCGAAAGTGATTCCGGGGTCGTGCTCGAAATAGACCGTCCACCCTTCGGAGGCGATGCGCGGCAGGAGGGCCTCCTTGCCGCGGACCGTGACGATGGGCTGGACGTCGTAGCCCATGACGTAGGGCGGATCGACGTGGGAGGCGGTCGGTATGAGGTCGCCGAGGAACAGCAGCTTCCGGCCGCGGCTCTCCACGAGCACGCTCTGGTGGCCCTCGGTGTGCCCGGGTGTGGGGATGCACCGGACGCCGGGCAGGATTTCAGTCTCGCCCCTGACCCGCATGACGAGGCCCGCCTCCTCGATCGGGAGGATGTTCTCCCCGAGGTAGCTGGCCTTCGACCTCGTGTCGGGGGCCGTCGCGGCGCGCCACTCGGCTTCCTGCACGACGTGCTTCGCGTTGGGGAAGACCGGGACCGGCCTGCCCGAAGAATCGAGCCTCGTGTTCCCTCCGCAGTGGTCGAAGTGGAGGTGCGTGAGAACCACGAAGTCCACCTGCTCGGGCGCAATCCCGTGCGCGGCGAGCGACGCGTCCAGGGGGGTCTCGCGCCTGATTTCGTAGATGTCCACGAACTTCGGGTCGAATTTCCCGCCGATGCCGGTCTCGACCACCACGATCGCCCCGCCCGCGCGCAGGAGCATGGGGTTCAGGCCCAGCCTGATGCGGTTCCGGCCGTCGGCCGGAATCCGCTTCTCCCAGAGGGGTTTCGGGATTATGCCGAACATGGCGCCGCCGTCGAGCTTGAAGAACCCGTCGGTCAGCGCATGCGCCTCGACGTCGCCTATCCTCATTCCCCCTCCTCCTTCAGGGCCGCCTTGCGGATTTCCCCGAGCTTCACCAGCGCCTCAATCGGCGTCATGCCGTCCACGTTCATCTTCCTGATTTCCTCGAGGACCCTCGAGGGCGGCCTGGTGAAGAGCGTGAGCTGTATCCCGGCGGACTCGTCCCCTTCCGGCGCGAATGAGGGCTTCAGGTTGGGCGTGACGGCCTGGCCCTCGAGCCTGTCCAGCACGTCCCGCGCCTTGTCGAGGACGCTCCGGGGGAGGCCCGCGAGCCTGGCCACGTGAATCCCGTAGCTCTTGTCCACCCCGCCTTCGGACAGCTTGTGCACGAACACGAGCTTCTCCCCCCATTCCTTGACCGACACGTGGAAGTTCCGGACGCCCCGGTGGAGCAGGGCCAGTTCCGTGAGCTCGTGGTAGTGCGTCGCGAAGAGCGTCCTCGACCGGGTGGCGCACGCCAGGTGCTCGGCCACCGCCCAGGCGATGCTCACGCCGTCGAACGTGGATGTGCCGCGGCCGACCTCGTCGAGCACGACGAGGCTCCTGCCCGTCGCGTTGTTGAGGATGTTCGCGGTCTCGTTCATCTCCACCATGAACGTCGACAGGCCCCTGGATATCTCGTCCGACGCGCCGGTCCTCGTGAATATCCTGTCCGCGATGCCGATTGAGGCCGAGCTGCAGGGTATGAACGACCCAATCTGGGCCATGAGCACGAGCAGCGCGACCTGGCGGATGTACGTGGATTTCCCCGCCATGTTCGGCCCGGTAATCACGATTATCTGCACGTCCCCGCCCAGGAAGACGTCGTTCGGCACGAACTTGCCCGCGCCCATCACCGACTCGAGGACCGGGTGCCTCCCGTCCCTTATGTCGATGGGGCCGTCCTCGGACAGCTTCGGCCTCGCGTAGCCCCTCGAGCAGGCGGCCTGGGCGAGCGACTGCAGGGCGTCGGCCGAGGCGACCGCCCCGGCGGCGGCCTGCAGGGCCGGGACGTGCTTCGCGCACTCGTCGCGCAGCCCCGCGAATATCTCGTACTCGAGCTCCTTCGACCGCTCGTCCGCGGTCAGCACCCTCGCCTCGTGCTCCTTGAGCTGGTCGGTCACGTAGCGCTCCGCGTTCTTGAGCGTCTGCTTGCGCAGGTAGTCCGGCGGGACCCTGTCCGAGTGGACGTTGGTGACCTCGATGTAGTAGCCGAACACCCTGTTGTAGCCGATTTTGAGGCTCGTTATGCCGGTCCTCCGGATTTCCTCGGCCTGGAATCGGGCGATCCAGCCCTTGCCCTCCCGCGCGACGTCGAGCAGGCCGTCGAGGTCAGCGTCGTACCCGCGCCTTATGATGCCGCCGTCCTTCAGCGTCTGGGGCGGCGAGTCGCACAGGGCGCGCGACAGGAGGTCCGACAGGCCGTCGAAGGTCTGCATGCCGCGGATTTCCCTGAGCGCCGGGGACGCGGCCGCCTCGAGGGCGGACTTGAGCGCGGGAAGCCGGGCGAGCGACGCGCCGAGCGACACGAGGTCGCGCGGCATCGCGCGCTGGCATGCGATGCGGGCGGAAATCCTCTCGATGTCGTGGATTTCCGCCGCCGCGGCCGCGAGGTCGCGCCTCATGCGCGTGTTCTCGCAGAGCTCGGCCACGGCCTGCT
>JBFZBV010000250.1:0-2680 GCA_041308285.1 Planctomycetota bacterium
TGAAGACGCCGGATCCAATCATCGCCGGAATCAGGACGTTCTCCAGGGCGTTGAACTCCGGCAGTAGGTGGTAGAACTGGAATATGAACCCGAAGTGCCTGTTGCGGACCTCCGCCCGGCCGGACGTCGAGAGCCTGGACACGTCCGTGCCCTCGTAGACCACGGACCCGGATGTCGGCACGTCGAGGGTCCCCAGGATGTGGAGGAGGGTGCTCTTCCCGACTCCGGACTTGCCGGCGATGGCCAGGATTTCCCCCCTGCACACGTCGAGGTTCACGCCCCTGAGCACGGGCAGGATGCCGCCCTCGATTGGGAAGTCCTTGGCTATCTCCGAGGCCTTGAGGATGATTCTGTCGTCGTCCGGCATCTCGCCTCACTCGTACTTCAGTGCGTGCTGCGGGCTCAGCATCGCCGCCTTCAGCGCCGGGAACACGCTTCCCAGGAGCACCGAGACCGAGACGGTCGGGAAGAGAATCCAGAACACGTCGGAAGGGTTCACAATCGTCGGAATCGAGTCGAGGTAGTACACCTCCCTCGGGAACGGCGTGATCCCCGTGGCGGACTGGACGAACGCCTCTATCTCGTTGATGTTGGCCACGAAGAGAAGCCCTGCTCCGGCGCCGAGCGCGGAACCCGTGGCCGCTATGATGACCCCGCAGAGGAAGAAGATGGACGCTATGCCCAGCGTGCTGCCCCCCAGGGACTTGAGTATTCCGAGGTCCATGGTCTTCTCGGTGACCATCATCGCGAACGTGGCGAGCATGTTGAAGCCTGCAACCACGATTATCATGAACAGAACGACCGACAGGAACGCCTTCTCGAGGTCAATCGCGGCTATCAGCGTCCTGCGCTTGTCCGCCCAGGTCTGGACGTCCGCGCCGGGAAGCAGCGACCTGAGCGCCTCCTTGACCTCCGGGGCGTTGCGGAAGTCGTCCACCTTCACCCCATACTCGGACACCATCCCTTCCCTGGCCTGGAGGGCCTGCGCGGTCCTGAGAGGCATGTAGACCAGCTTCGAGTCGTTCTTGTACATCTTGGACCTGAACGTCCCCGCGACGGCGAACTCGCACTTCGCGAGATCCTCCTCGTCCTCGATTGAGGATAGGCTCTTCGACCCGGACGTGTAGAGCCTCACCGTCTCGCCCGTCACCACGTGGAGGCTCTGGAGGAGCTCCTCCCCCAGAATCACCTCCCTGCCCGCCGCCTTGTCGGCGAAAGGGAGGGAGAAGCCCCGCCCCGCGAGGTAGGCTTCCATGAGTTCCCCGGACTCCTTCATCGTCGTTTCGAGCTCGGACCTCCTCGCCTTGAAGAAGGCGGTCACTGCATCGGACAGGGAATCGGCGCAGCCCCGGGCCTCGGGGGCCGCCGTGTCGGCCTTCAGGCCCGACAGAGCGTCCCTGAAGGCCTGCTCGGCCTCGCCGAGCTGGTCGGCCATCTTCGCGGGCGAACTCTCCTTGGAGAGCCTGCCTTTCACGCCCCGGAGTCCGGCGTGCATGTCCCTGAGGATGCCGCCCGGCTTCCCGAGGAGCATGCCGGACCTGGACATCTCTCCGGCGCGGAGCGCGAAGTGGACCTCGAGAATCTCTATCGCGAGGGAAGCCTCCTTGGCCTTCGTGGTCGTCCTGGAGTTGATTACGTATTCGGCGAGCTTGGAGACGCGGATTTCCCGGTCGGCGTCGATTCCGATGATTTCCACCGCCCCCCGGCCCCCCCGGCCGATGACGAGCGCCATGCCCCTGAGCCTTGGCGCCGCGGCGGTCACGTGCTCCGCGGACAGGATAATCCTCTCCACCTCCTCGATTGGCTTCTCCCCCCTGTAGCGGACGATGATGTCGGAAAGGACCCCGCGTATCCTGTCCTTGAAGTCCTCCTGGAAGCCTTCCATCACCGCCATGACGATGATGAGCGCCGCGACGCCCACCGCGACGCCGAGGATTGAGAGATACGTTATCCTCCGGGTCCTTATGTATCTCAGGGCAATGGCGTAGCGGTACATCGAGCGCCCACCCGGTTAGAGGCCCTCGTCCGGCCTCATGAGGGGGAAGAGAATGACGTCCCGGATGCTCTGGGATCCGGTGAGCATCATGACAATCCTGTCAATGCCGAGGCCAAGGCCCCCGGCCGGAGGCATCGCAGTCTCGAGCGCCTCGATGAAGTCCTCGTCGAGCATCTGCGCTTCGTCGTCGCCGGCCTCGAGCAGCGCCTTCTGCTCCTCGAAGCGGGTGCGCTGGTCCATGGGATCGTTGAGATCCGTGAACGCGTTGCCTATCTCCGATCCGAAGATGAACGGCTCGAACCTGTGCACCAGCGAGGGGTCGTCTTCCTTCCTCCGCGCGAGCGGCGTGGTCTCCACGGGATAGTCCACAAGGAACGTCGGATCCACGAGGTGCTCCTCGGCCTTGCGGGAGAACACGAGGTCGATGAGCTTCCCGACGCCCATTGACGGCGCGTATTCGATTCCGAGCCCGTCGCAGGCCTTCCGCGCCTCGGCCAGGCCGGCGCCGGCGAGGTCGACGCCGGCGTATTTCCTTATCGCCTCCAGCATGGGCAGCCTCCGCCAGGGGGGCGTGAGGTCCACAGTGACCCCGCCGAGCGTGATTCGCGGCCCGCCCGCGACCTCGACCGCGAGCCTGAGCAGGAGCTGTTCGACTATCTCCATCATGTCCGACAGCTCCCCGTA
>JBFZBV010000251.1:0-11924 GCA_041308285.1 Planctomycetota bacterium
AACGCGGGATCTCAATCACGTCCGCTGCGACTTCCGCGTACTGGAAGGGGTACAAGATCAACATCATCGACACACCGGGACACGTGGATTTCACCGCGGAGGTCGAGAGGTCGGTGCGGATTCTGGACGGCGCGGTGACGCTCTTCTGCGCGGTCGGCGGGGTCCAGCCCCAGTCCGAGACGGTGTGGCACCAGGCCGGGAAGTACCACGTGCCGCGCATAGCGTTCATCAACAAGATGGACAGGCCCGGGGCTGACTTCGAGGCCGTGGTGAGGGACATCTGCAAGACCCTCGGGGCCAAGGCGCTGCCCGTTGTCCTTCCAATCGGATCGGAGGAGGGGTTCCGCGGCGTCGTGGACCTCATAGAAATGAAAGCGCTAGTGTACGAGGAAGGGTCGCTTGGCGAGGTAATGCGGGAGGAGGAGGTGCCCGCGGACATGGCGGACAGGGCGGCCGCCGCCAGGGAGCTCCTGGTCGAGCACGCGTGCGAAGCGGACCCCGGGCTCATGGAGAAGTACGTGGCCGGGATCAAGCCCGAAGCGGGCGAAATCTCGGCCGCCCTGCGCAGGGCTGCAATCGAGGAGAGCATCGTGCCGGTCCTGTGCGGATCAGCGCTCAGGAACAAGGGCATCCAGCCCCTGCTCGACGCTGTCGTGGCCTACCTTCCGTCGCCCGCCGATTTGCCTCCGCAGATTGGGACCTCCAGCCGGGAAGAGGACGACATCATCATCAGGCATCCGCGGAGCGATGCTCCGCTCGCCGCGCTCGCGTTCAAGGTCCAGTCCGACCCGCATATAGGCAGGCTGGTGTTCCTGAGGGTTTACTCGGGAGTGCTCAGGCCCGGCGACACCGTCCTGAACGTGAACAGGGACCAGAGAATCCGCACCGGCCATCTTTTCGAGATGCACGCCAACCAGCGCATACCCGTGGAGGAGCTCAGGGCCGGCGATGTCGGCACTGCGACCGGGTTCGCCGAGACATACACTGGCGACACCATATCGTGCCCCGATCACCCGCTCGAGCTCGAGCCCATGGAATTCCCGGCATGCGTAATCGGCATGTCGATTTCGCCGGCAAGCCGCAAGGACCGCGACAGGCTGTCGGAAGCGCTTTCCCGCCTCTCCGACGAGGACCCGACCTTCGCAGTGCGCTTCGACCCCGAGACCGAGGAGTGCGTGATTTCCGGCATGGGCGAGCTGCACCTCGAGATCATCCTCGACCGGCTCCGCAGGGAGTTCCGGGTGGATGTGGAGGCGGGGATCCCGCAGGTGGCGTACCGCGAGACGATTGCAGGCACGGCCGAGCACGAGCAGAAGCACGTGAAGCAGACCGGCGGCAGGGGCCAGTACGCGCACGCGATAATCAGGGTGGAGCCGGGCCCGCCCGGCTCGGGGCTGGAGTTCGAAAGCCTCGTTATCGGCGGGAGAATCCCCAAGCAGTTCATCCCCCCAATCAAGAGGGGGGTAATCGACGCCATGGCCGAGGGGCCGTACGGCGGCTTCGCCATGGTGGACGTCAAGGTTTCCGTGCTCGACGGGTCGTTCCACGAGGTGGATTCCTCGGACTTCGCTTTCCGGACCTGCGGAAGCATGGCGTTCCGCAACGCCTGCAGGAAGGCCGGCCTCAGCCTGCTCGAGCCGCTCATGAGCGTGGAATCGACCGCTCCGGAGGAGTTCGCGGGATCGGTCGCTTCAAGCCTCTGCGGCAGGAGGGGGAGGATTCAGCACATGGGCGTGCGGGGCAGCAGATGCGTGGTGCGGGCGCTGGTCCCGCTCGCGGAGATGCACGACTACTCCTCGGAAATCAGGAACCTCACGCACGGCCGGGGCGACTTCTCAATGCACTTCGAGCACTACTCGGCCGTCCCCTTCGCGCTCGCCGAGGAGGTCGTGAAGGCGCGCAGACAGGGATCAGGGCCCAAGACGAAAGTCTGAAGACGGCGGATACGGATTCCTGTTACTTCAGTATCCCGTCCAGCATCCCGGCCGTGTCGGTCTCCTTGACCGTGTCGGTCCCGCCGGGCCAGAAGGTGAGATACCTGCTCTTCACCGCTACGATTCTGACCGCGACAATCGGCACCGGGTCGCCGTCGACCTGGCCTATGACCTCGCCCGCCTCGTTGTACACGTCCTTCTTCGGGATGAACTTGCCCGTGCCGTCGATGGCCGCCACGAACGTCGCGTCGATGAACTTCGGGAACTTCCACAGGTACGCCATGCCCTTCTGGTTCATCTTGGAGACGATTGCGTTGTGGAACCCCTCGAAGATCTTGTCCTGCCCGGCTATGAGGGCCTTGGTGCGCGCGAGGGCCTCTTCGGAGAACTGGAAGTCCCACACGTCGGCTCCGACGTCCAGGTACCACCCCTCCGGGTCGAACAGGAGGTCCTTGAAGCTCGAGACCACGAACTTGCCCTTGAAGGAGTCGAAGTTCGCGAGTATGGCCTTGCGGTCGGTCTTGACCACTGTCTGCTTCGCGACGAACGCGTCGAAACCCTTGCCTGCGGCGGCGGCGGACGCTTTTTCCACCCTCTCGAGCATCCTCTTGTCGAGCGCCTGGAGCATGGCGAGCGTGTCCGCCCTGCCGCTTCCCGCCTCGGTGTAGAGCTTATGCTTCTCCCTGAACGCATCGGGGTCGGCCTTGGCGAGCGCCTTGAGCACCGCCTCGCATTCGCGCACGTCGCCCTTGCGGGCCAGGTCCGCCACGAGGGCTGCCGCGGCGGCGGAGGTCTTGGCGCGGATTTCGTCGGACGCGGACTCGCAGTCCTTGAGGAACGCAGCCTGGTCCGGCGCGCCGAAGCAGTATTTGCCCAGGTCGCGCGCGTTCATGACTTCGGCATGCGCCTTGAGGCAGGCCTCGAGCTCCGCGGCGTTCCGTCCCGCCTGGCTGGCTTCGTAATGCCCCAGGGCCGCGAGCAGCATCTGCCTCGCCTGGTCGAGATGGGCAGGGACGTAGACCGCAAACGAGCGCTCGAGCAGGTCCGTTTTCGCGTAGAGATCGTACATCTTAGCCTTTAGATCCTTGACCCTGGGGTCGTCCGGCGCTTTCTCCATTATCTTCGCCAGGTCGCCCGACCGGACGAGTTTCAGCTTGTCGTACGCGTCGTTCCTGCACGTATCGGCGAGCCCCATGGCGTCCTTCTTCTGCCAGTCGTGCTTGGCGGCCTTGGCCTTGTCCGCGGCGGCCTGGTACTCGTTGAACGACGCTTCGGCTTTGGCGAGGTTTTCGGCCGCCGTGCGGAAATCCCCCTCGATGAGCTGTTTCTGCACCGCGGTGGGCGCCTCTTTCGGCGCCTTGGCCCGCGCAGCGGAGTACAGGACCTTCTCGCAGAGCCGCTCCACGTCCGCCGCGAGGGCCGCGACGTCCTTGTCGCCGGCCGCGATGCTCTTGAGCACGGCCAGCTGAATCATGCAGTCGCGCATGTGCCAGATGGCGGGCTTCGTCTGCTCCGCCCACCCGGCTTGCATGAGATCGATCTTGCTGTATCCCGCCTCGACCGGGAATATCTTCGCGAGGTCGGGGTTCCCTGCGGTCTCCAGCCAGGTCTGGAACCAGCGCTCGGAGTATTTCATGTCAGTGCGGATGATTTCAATCCTGAGCTTGATTTCGGCCGCGTCCGGGGGCTTGGGCTCCGCGGCGGCAACGGGCGGATTCGTTTTCTGCGGCTCCTCCGGCTTGGCCGGTTCCGGCTTCTTGGCCAGCAGCGCGCGGAGCGCTTCGGCCCTTTTGGCGAGTTCCAGGACAGCGGGGTGGTTCGGCAGGGTCTTCCTGAGTTCCGCGATATCCGCATCGGCCGACTCGAGCTCGGCCCTGGCTTTCTCGTGGTGCTCAGGCCCCCATCCTGCGTAGGACTCGCCCTGGTAGAGGCTCTTGGCCGCGCTGTCGTGGAGCGTTTTTTGGGCGTACTTCATCTCCTGCGCCATCGCCGGTATCGGCACAAGGAAGGCGGCTGAGACGAAAGCCAGGATGAAGGCGAATGCGCGTGTCGACATATGTCCTCCTTCGGCAAAGGCCGGTTGATTCGATTTAAAATCCCCGTGCTTGTGCGAGGGACAAGACTTCATATGGATGTATTGACCATTCCCGCCGGGCCGAATGTGCCAGGTTTGTCCAACCTGTAATGTCCTTTATAAGAGTCGTAAATCCGGCATCCGAGGGGATTTCTAACTTTCTCTATGTTCTTCCCAATCGATTTCGGCAAGCCGGTATTATGGCGGCGGTCACCGGCTTTGCTTTCCTCGAAACCGCCGGAGGCCCCGGCGATTTCGCGGGCAAATCCGGCGCCCGCCTCGGTGCGCTGCCGTATCATTTTTGTATTGCGAATGTTACGACTCCCCTGTCCTGCCCCCCGCCGCTTTCCGGAGCCGCGTCGCCGGACTAACAATGCGAAAGCGGCGTGCCCGTTTCCAATGTCCAAAGGTTCCCTCTCTTCCCCCTTCAAGACCGACGTTCTCAGATCGCAACCGAACGCCAGGCAAGGGCGCGCTGGTTTCGCCCCGGACATCGACATGATATTGCGGGCAGGATTCCGATGGGCAGCCCGAAACCCAAAAAGCGGTGCAGCTCCCGGAAAAGAGACGCCAATCGAACCGGAGGTTCGCGACGCGGCGAAGGAAGCGGCAGGGGGGCGCCCCTCAATGCTTTCTGGTGAGCGTCGCCCCGCCGGAGGCAGCTTCAGGCCCGGCGGGAATGGTCAGAAGAACCTGAATTCCCCATGTGTATCACTCGAGGATTGCCGATAGGGCGAGGGCCGCGAGGCCGGGCCTGCCTTTCGCCGAAATCGCGGCCGAGGCCGCGCCCGGCTCGACGAAAACGCGGATTTTCTTCACGACCTGCACGAAATCGGCGCCCACGCCCCGGACGATTCTGGAAATGGACGACAGCGGGCACGAGGCCCCGTCCGCGAACAGGACGTCTATGTCCTCTATCCTGTCCTTCCCGGGCGGAGGAGTGTCCACAATCACGTCGGCCGGCGCGAGACCCGCCCCCGCGGCCCGGGATATGACGGCCCTCAGCCGTTCCTCGAGGCCGTGGACGCAGGCCCGGTCCATGGCGAAAACCTTCTGGTAGGCATTGCGGTAATCGGCGTTCGTGTGGGAGAGGCTCAGCGAAAGCACGCGTTTGTACAGGCTCCGCGACCCGCCCGAAAGCCTCGCCAGTATCCTCGCGGCAGGGCTGCCCTCCGGCGATCCCCCGAGCAGGGCGGATAGGAGGCTCTCGTCGCTGTGGGAGAGCAGGAGCCCGGCCAGATCGCCGCCGCCCGGCCCGGCCCGCAACCTCCAGTCCTCGAGAGCCCTCTCCACCATTGCGGAGGCCGACCGCACCGTGTGGTGCCAGTAGGCCTCGGAAAACATCGTATACCGGCAGAACACGAAAATCTCCGCGGATATCTTCCCCTTGTCCGTTATCGCGATCCTGCGCGTGGCCGGATTAATCCTGAGCGACGAGAGGAGGCGGTCCCTGTCGTAGTTCCGGCCGTAGGGGACGCCCATGTGGATGCTGTCCCGCTCGAGGTAGTCCATCTTGTCCGCGTCTATGGGGCTCTGGAGGATTGACGACAGGATCCTGTCCGCGTCGCGGCCCTGCCCTTCCGGCGGGGCCGCGATTATCGATGCCACCCTGGCCGGGTCCACGCCCCAGTCGCGCTCGAGCATCAGCCGGATGCCGCCGTCCCCCCTCCTCCCCAGTATGACGTCCCCGGCGAGGTCCTCGTGCCTCGGGGTCTCGAGGCCCTTCCAGCGGAGCGCCTCGAGGGAGTGGGCGAACGGATAATGGCCGACATCGTGCAGGAGCCCTGCCGCGAGGCCGGTGAGCAAATCCGCCGGCGAGACCGCAGCGGCGAACTCCCCGTCGCGGAGCAGGGAGGTCATATAGCGCCGGACGTTCTCGAAGACGCCGATTGAATGCTCGAACCGCGTGTGGACCGCCCCGGGATAGACGAAATGCGCAGGCCCGAGCTGCATCACGCGCCTGAGGCGCTGGAAGTCCGGATGGTCCATCAAGCCGAGGACCCTGGGGGTCAGCGCGACGTTCCTGAGTTCCGGGACGCGCACGGGGGCGATGCGCGCGAAAGGCGGCCCGAGTTCCGGCACCGACGCCGCCAGGCGCTCGGCGCCCCCGCAGGACTCGTCCCCGCTCCGGCTCATGGAATCCTCCTCGTTCCCTCGCGGCCGTCGGCGGGTCATCGGGCCGTGCGGCGCGGCCTCCAGATCATATCGGGAGGGGCCGCGCGATTCAAGTGGCGCGGGGTCCCGGCTTCCCGAATCCCGGATTCGAAGGGCCCAGGACCGCCGAGAAACCCGGCAGGCACTTGTTTACGGGATAAATATCTATAGAATCGATGTTGCCGCAGAGAGGGGATTCAGCGGCTGAAGGAGGGATTGGCATGATCACGCAGCAGCAGATTGCTGAAACCCTCGGCATGAGACTCGAGGACATCCGCAACATCCTCAACGAGGTCCCCGGCTGCCACTACGACAAGGAAGTCCTCGACAAGGTGTTCCAGATGGCGCGCAAGATGGGATACGACTTCCGGAAGCTGAAAATCGGCAAGAGGATGGAAGTCAGGAAGGACGCCATCGAGGACATCATCAAATACATTGAAGCCAATGAAACCTGGGGAAGGCAGGAAATACTCGAATACCTCAGGAATTCCATCGGGCTCGTCAAGCGGGTCCAGTCCAAGGCCTTCCACGACGAGTTCCCCGGGAAGTAGCCCAAGTCTCCCGGACGCGCGATTCGAGCCGCCTTCGCCCGCCCCCGCGGCGCCCTGATTCGCGCCGCCACGGGAAATCCGGTGTTGTGGAGAACCGTTCGATGCCGCAGGAGGATTTCAGAAAGGGCGACGTGATTAGAAGGAACCGCAAGCCCGGCGAAATCGACAAAATCACGATGACTTCGGTCCACATAAAGCTCCTCACGGATTTCACTTTCAGGGTCCATTCGTCGGAGATAATCCCAATCGAGAAGGCTTCCGTCACGCTGCGCAAGGCCCCGAAGGACTGCTACACGTGGACGCTCGTGAAGCACCCGGACAAATTCGAGAAGATGTGCTCGGACGAAATAGCCTCCATAATGGCCCTTCTCCTCAGGGAATGCGTCTCCCCCTTCGGCAAGAGGGAGTTCAAGCAGATCCTCCTCGAGGACGACCAAATCGTCCCGCCCGACAAATGGAACAGCTTCTGGAACCGCGCCTACAAGGCCATGCGCGAGGACCCGAGGTTCACGGTCGACGAGCACGGCCGGTACTGCCTGGTGGAGGGGGAATGAAGCCGGGGCATATCCGCGCTCGACTCGCCGCGCTCTTCCTTGCGGCGGCCGCGCCGGCCCTCGCCGGCTGCGCCTCAGGGCCGGCGGACTCCGGGCCCGAATCGACCGGAGTGTACATAAACGCGTTCGGGAAGGCCGAGAAGTCCCGCTTCGACCACCTCAAAATCGAGGACCGCTGCGCCTCCGCCATCGCCGAGAACGCCGCCCAAATCAAGAACGTCCGCCTCGTCGCGCCGGTCGGCGCGGAAGAGGCCACGGAACTCGGGACGCGCTGGGAACTCTACTGCGAGGAGAAGGGCCGGACCCTGGAAGTCTCCCCCGGCAAGCCGGACGTGGAGTTCGGGGGCGACGTCGCGGTCGCGGGGAACCGCCTGCTCCTGAAGGGCTGGTTCCGCAGGGGCGAATCGGTGTCCGAGCAAACCGTCGAGGGCGAGGTGAATTCCGCGGGCGAGGTCGATCCCCTGGCGCGGGAGCTCGCGCTGCGGCTCCTCTCGGGCTGCTTCCCGGCCGAAACGCAGCTCCACATGAAGCTGGGCATCACCCTGAGCCGGGGCGGCCTTCCCTCCAGGGCCATCGACGCGTATCGCAAGCTCCTCTCCATCGATCCGGGGAACGCGGCCGCCCACTTCAACATGGGGCTCGCGTACGACAGGCTCGGCGAGACCGAGGCTGCCAACGCGGCCTATCGGAAGGCCGTCGAGGCGAGGCCGGACTACTACCAGGCAATCTACAATCTCGGGCTCAACTTCATCTCCGCGAAGGGGGTCGAGGAATCCCCTGAGCAGAGGAAGGAGCGGTTCGGCCAGGGCGCGCAGTGCCTCCGGCGCGTGGTCGAAATCAATCCGCGCCACAAGGAAGCCCGCTACATGCTCGCCGAGACGCTTGACATGCTGGGCCGATTCACGGAGGCGATGGACGAGTGCGCCGAAATCGTCCGGATTTTCCCGGCCGACGCGCCGGCCTACAGGCTCTCGGGGTCCGTCGCCCTGAAACTGGGCCGCGGCCCCGAGGCGCTCGCCTTCTTCAAGAAGGCGGCCTAGCTCGAACCCCTGCTCGTCACAAACGACTTCTCCGTCGGCATGGCGCTCGAAGCCATGGGCAGACTCGAGGAGGCCGCCGACCACTACAGGCGCTTCATAGATCTCTCGGGCACCGACGAGAAATTCGAGAAGTACAAGGCCGAGGCCGCCCGGCGCATCGAATCGATTGAGGAGAGACAGAGGAGCAAGTGAGGCTCCTCCGGCCCGGCATTTCCCCGCGTTCCGGAGCGATTGAATCGATTGCCTTGCCCGGCGACGGATTCGTCCTGTATCATCTTGAATGCTATGGGTTTGCGTGCCGGCTCCGCGGCGCACGTACGGTTCCTCCGGCCGGGCGTCAATATCCGAGGCTGACCGAATGACGGGCGACATCGCGGACCTGCGAATAGAGAAGGACGGCGGAGGCCGCCGCGGAGCCCCCTGGGCCGCGGTCATCGTCTCGTTCCTCGTCGGCGCAGCCGCCGGCGCAGGGAGCCTCCACCTGGCGCTCCGGGGCGAACGATCGGCCCGGGACGAGGCCGTCGTGCAGACGGCGCAGGCCCTGCCTCCCCGCGCGTCCGGGCAGGACCCGCAGAGCCCCTTCACCGCAGGCGGCTGGATTGAGCCCGCCTTCCCGTGCCCGAGGACCGTGGTCAGCCTCGTCAAGGGCCGCATCGACAAGGTCCTCGTGCAGGACGGCCAGGCGGTCAAGGCCGGGGACGCCGTCGCGGAAATCTACTCGCGGGATTTCATCGAGGAGCTCGCCCTCGCGCAGGCCGGCCTGGAGGTCGAGAAGGGCCGTCTCGCGGTCGAGAGGGCCAATCTCGCACTGCTCCGCGCCGGGTACAGGACGCAGGACGTCGATGAGGCCCGGGCCCGTCTCCGCGAGCTGGAGGCCGAGGTCGTGCTGTGGGAATCCGTCTCGCGGCGCAGCTCGCGCCTCGCCGCCGACGGCGCCGTCTCGAGCGAGCAGGCCCAGTCGGACGCCTCGGCCTTCGAGACGCGCAAGGCGAGGCGCGACGCGCAGAAGGCCCTGCTCGCGAAGCTCGAGGAGGGGATCAGGGCTGAGGAAATCGCGAAGCAGGCCGCCGAGGTCGCCAGGACGGAATCCCTCGTGGCGGACGCCGAAGCCAGGGTGAAAATCGCCTCCACGGCGCTCGAATACACCATCGTCCGCTCGCCCGTGGACGGCGTAGTGCTCAAGTCCTACCGCGAAACCGGCGACAGCGTGAACCCCGCGTCCGCCGAATCGTCCCGCATAGTGTCAATCTACGATCCCGAAAAGCTCTGGGCGAGGGTGGACGTGACGCAGTCGGACCTCGGCAGGATCGCGGAGGGCCAGCCGGCCGAGGTGAAGACCGACTCGTCCCGGCGATCGTACAAGGCCCGGGCAATCCGCAAGAATCCGCTCGCGAGCTTCGCGAAGAACACGGTCGAAGTGAAAGTCGAGATCCTCGACCCGGACGGGCTTCTCCACCCCGACATGACCGCCCGGATTACGTTCCAGCCCGTGGAGACGCCCGCCGCGCCCGGCTCAGCCGCCGGCCAGGGCCCGCCCCTCGTGCCCGCCTCGGCGGTCCTGCGCGAAGCCTCGGGCGAGTTCGTCATGGTCGTTGCCGATTCCTTCGCCCGCAAGAGGACCGTGAAAACCGGCGAGGAGAAGGACGGGAGAATCCAGATACTCGCGGGGCTCAAGGCCGGGGAAACCGTGGTCGCGGCGGATCCCGGGACCGTCCGCGACGGCCAGAAGGTCAGAATCGCCCCTGCGAAGTGAGGAGTTCCAGATGCCGGACAGCCAGCGCATCGTGACCGCCGAGAAGGTGACGAAGGCATACCGCAAGGGCGAGCACGAAATCAGGCCGCTCAACGGCCTCGACATGACGGTGGATAGGGGCGATTTCGCAGCGCTCATGGGCCCATCGGGATCCGGCAAGACGACGCTTCTCAATCTGATTGCCGGGATCGACTCCGTCACTTCGGGCAGAATCGTCGTGGGGGGGGAGGAAATCACGGCGCTTTCCCAGGGCAGGCTCGCGGCATGGAGGACGCGGCACGTGGGATACATATTCCAGCTCTACAACCTGGTGCCGGTCCTGACCGCGTTCGAGAACGTCGAGCTGCCGCTCCTCCTCCTGCCCCTCTCCCGGGCCGACCGGCGGAAGCACGCCGCGACCGCCCTCGAAGTCGTCGGCGTCTCCGACAGGGCGGACCATTTCCCGAGACAGCTGTCCGGAGGCCAGGAGCAGAGAGTGGCCATCGCACGCGCGCTGGTCACGGATCCGGACATCATCCTGGCCGACGAGCCGACCGGCGACCTGGACGCGGACACGGGAAAGGAAATAATGGGGATTCTGACCAGGCTGAACAAGGAGTTCGGCAAGACAATCATCGTAGTGACGCACGACGACACCGTGGCCTCCTTCGCGAAGAACCTGCTGAGGCTCGACCACGGGAGAATCGTCGAACAGGGCGCGCCGGCCTGCAGGCCCGAATCGGGTTCCTAGCGGGCGCGGCTGCTTTTTTGGGAGGGCCGATGTTCCGGTTTCTACCCTATGTCCTGCGATCCATACTGAGGAACAGGAGCAGGGCCGCATTGACGGCGGCGGTGGTCATGGTCGGCATGACGATCGTGCTCGCCTTCTTCTCGGTCGAGAACAGCCTCTGGACGACAATCGAGAAGACCGGGTCGGACACGAATCTCATCGTGCAGCAAGCCAACCAGTGGTGACCCACCGCTACGGAGCTGAGCGATTCCTATGCCGGGGAAATCGCCAGCAAGGTGCCACACGTTGTGCGCGCCATGCCGGTGACTCTGGCCATGACCGAGTGAAGAGCCAGCGTCCAGAAGTCGTTTAGGATAGACGGCGTAACAAAAGAGGATCTCAGGAAGTTCTGGGCGATAGACGTGGAGCCCGCCGCGTTCGACGAGTTCATGAGACTCAAGAACGGCGTCCTCGTAGGCGACAAGCTCATGAGCTCCTACGATTGGAAAGCGGGCCAGTCCGTTTCCCTGGGCACGCTCAACAACGTCGCGTTCGTGATAACGGGCGTTTTCAGCGCCGGAGGGTCGGCTCTCGAGACCCGCGCCCTCGCGGGGCGCAAGTTCCTCCAGGAAGCGCTCGACAAGCAGGGCGTGACGAACAACATCATCGTCCAGGTCGACGACACCAAGAACGCAGAGGTGGTCATCCGCGTCATAGACGAGGAGCTGTATTTCCCCATCAAGACGCACACGAAGCGCGAGAAGGAGTTCCTGGCTTCCATAACCGGCGAGATGGAGGACGTCCTCTCGTTCTCGCGGTGGATTATCCTCAGCACAATCATCGTCATCCTGCTCGGCGTGGCGAACACCGTCTCGATGTCCATGCGGGACAGGGTGCAGGAAATCGGAGTCCTTCGCACGCTCGGATTCGGCAGGGCCCGGATTCTCGCGCTGGTGCTCTACGAATCCGCGCTGGTGGCGCTGGCCGGCGGCGCGGCCGCGCTGCCTCTCCTGCTCGCGGGGTTCAGCCTCTACGGGGCGCTTGTGGGCCAGTTCACAATCGAAGGCGTGGGAATCGCGTTCGGCATCGAGCCGTGGATGCTCGCGCTGAGCCTCCCGGCGTCCGCCCTGGCGGGGATTGCGGGCGGCGTCGTTC
>JBFZBV010000252.1:0-5743 GCA_041308285.1 Planctomycetota bacterium
AGTCCAGGGCCGTGGACCTCTACGCGAAGATGGGCGATGTGCTCTTCGACCGCCTCGGCAGGCCCGACGAGGCGCACAAGGCCTTCGCGGCCGCCGCGGAGATGTCCCCCGCGAGCCTGCCCGCCCATAGGGGCCTCGAGAAGGTGCTGAGGCTCAGGGGCGAATGGCCCGCAGTGGCGGAGAACCTGAGGCTCCAGTCCAGACTGGAGGCCAATCTGGAGGCCAAGGCCCGCCTCCACGCCGAGACCGGCCGAATCCTGCTCGACAGGCTCGGCGACCTCGAAGGCGCCGGAGGCGAGTTCCAGGTCTCCCTGTCCTTCGACCCGCAGTCCCTCGCGCCGCTCGTGGGGCTCGCCGGCATCTCGATTAAGCGCGGCAAGTGGCTGGAGGCCCAGGAGGCCCTCGAGAGCCTCGAGAACGTGATGGGCGACGCCCACGACACGGCGCACAGGGTGGAGGTCCACCGCAACCTGGGCTTCGTGCTCGAGAAGCTCTCGGCCCCGCCCGAGGAGGCGGTGGAGCATTACATGAAGGCCGTCAGGCTGGACCGGAACTGCGTCCCGGCGCTCGAGTCGGCCGCGAGGATTTACGTCGGACTCGGGCAGTGGAAGAACGCCTGCCCGGTGATCGAGAGGCTCCTGGAGGCGGGTTCGGGCGTCCTGGACAGGCAGGCGGAGCAAGGATTCAGGCTGTCGCTGGGCCGCTGCCTGCTGAGGACCGGCCTCGCCGCGAAGGCCGCCTCCGCCTTGAAGGGGCTCGAATGGCCCGCGGGCGAGGCCGCGGAGCACTTCGGAGTCATGTCCGAGGTGCTCGAGTCCTCCGGCGACTGGGAGGGCCTGCTCGCCCTCGCCGACGAGGCCGCCCGGAGGTTCAAGGACAGGCGGACCCTCTCGTCGGTGCACGTGCTGGCCGGCCGCGTGCTGCTCCGCAGGCTCGGCAAGCCGGCGGAGGCCGCGAAGAGGTTCGAGACCGCCCTGGACGAGAACCCGCAGGAGGCGCAGGCGGCGGAACTGCTTGCCGAGGCGCTCGAGGAATCGGGGCAGTGGGCGAAGGCTTCGGCGGCGTGGAGGAACGTCGCGGCGGCGGCGGCGGACGGCGAGACGGCGGTCAGGGCCAGGATGCACCTCGGCCGGTGCAGCTTCGAGGGGGGGGGCACGGCGGAGTCCGCGGTGGCGGCGTACAAGGAGGCGCTCAGAATCAAGCCCCATTCGAGGGAGATACTCGACGCCGTCCGCAGGACGAGGGAGGCGGCGGGCGACCTGGACGGCCTGAGGGCGGACCTCGCGGAAATCGCCGCGCGCTCGGGCGACGCGCCTGTCTCGTTCCGAAACTCCATAAAATTCGCCCTCGGCGAGGCCCACGCTGCGGGGAAGGACTACGACGCCGCGGCAAGGGAGTTCGCGGCGGTGCTGAAGGCCGACCCCGGCCACGTCACGGCGAGAATCAACCTCGCGCGCATATACGGCAGGAAGCCGGAGACCTACGACCTCGCGCTGGCGGAGCACTCGAGCATCATAGCGAGGGGCCCGCTCAGGTCCGATTCGCTGAGGAGGATGGCGGCGATATACCGCAGGAAGGGGGACGCCGACAGGGCCTTCCTCGCCCTTGCCGCCGCAGCCGCCTACGCGCCGCTCGAAGGGGAGGACAAGGAGTTCTACGAGAAGCGCGCCCCTTCCTCGGCTCCGGCATGCGCCGGCCTGGCCGAAGCCCTGCCGGCGCCCGAGTCCGGGCAGGATCCGGTCGGGAGGATTCTGGACCTCGCGGATTCGTACCTGGGCGAGGCGGCGTCCGGAGGGCTGGACGGTTTCGGGCTCTCCAGGAAAAGCCTCAAGGGCGGTGACATGGACACGCCTTCGGGCCGAATCGCCGCCGCAATCGCCTCGTGGCTGGGCGTAGCCGAGTACAGGTTCGCGGTCGGAGCGGTGGAAGGGGCGGAAATCGCGCTGGCTCCGGCTTCGCCGCCGGTCATCGTCGTGTCGCCCGGCTTCGAGGAACGCGTGCCGCCGCTGGAGAAGGCCTTCCTGATAGGCAGGGCGATGGGGCTCGTAAGGGCCAGACGGGTGGCTCCCGCCTTCTGCGGGGCCAAGGGGCTGGCCGACGTGCTCGCGGCTCTCCTCAGGCTGTACGTCGACATCCCGGGGGACGGCGACCAGACGGAAGCCAGGGCGCTGACGAGGGCGGTCAAGGCCGTGCTCCCGCGATGGGTGAGGAAGCAGGTAGAGCCCCTTTCGAGGGAGTGGTGGGATCGAAGGGCCGGCATCAACCTAGAGCCGATGTGCGCCGAGGCGTCGGCGTTCGCGTGGAAGACCGGACTCGCCGCAGCATCGGACCCGATCCCGAGCCTGCGCGCATTCTCTTCCCAGCCCTCGCCCTTCGGGCCGGCCCTTTCCGGGGACAAGGAGAAGGAAGGCGTGCTCCTTGGGGAGGAAGCAGGAAGCATCGTCCTGTTCTCGCTGTCGGAAGAGTACGCCGCGATTCGGCGCAGGCTCGGCCACCGCGTCCAGTAACGCGGAGGGAACAGAAAAGGCCGGCGGCAAGCCGGCCTTTTCGAGTCAATCAGCGATCCGCTGGCCCCGCGTATTCCCTATCTCTTCGCCCTGAGGTAGCCGTCCTCGAGCTTCTTGCAGAGGTCTCGCGCTATCTCGTCGAAGTAGAAGGAAGGGCTCGCACCCTGGCCTATGATGCGCTTCGAATAGTCGCTCACCGGAGAAAGGCCCGTCTCCCAGTCGATGAGCCTCGCGGTCACCGAAACCGAGTTGCCCTCGACCGTGATGTTGCCGTAGATGAGGTACTTGACCGGGAGAAGCTTCTTGTCCTCGGTGTTCGACTGCGCCCTCTCGAGCAGCTCGGTCTGGCTCAGGTTGCGCTCCTGCATAATCTGGTCGAGTATCGAACGCTCGACGACGATGAAGTGTGCGCACCTGGAGAGCTCGTTTGCCATCATGTTCGCGAACCCGGCTCCGTAGGCCTTGCCGACCGTCTCGGGGGGTTCCTTGAAGTCGAGGATGGCGACCTTGACCCTGGTCGTCGAAGGAGGCGGAGGGTCCTGGGGATTCGGATTAGGCTGAGGCTCCGGATTGTACGGCGGGGGGTTCCCGCCCGGGTTTTGAGGCGGCGTGTTGCTGCCGGGAAGCATGACTTCCGCCTGGAATCCGGATACGTTGATTGTGATTCCCGGCACAAGCCTCCTGGCTTCGTTGAAGTCCACTTCGGCCTTTGCAGGAAGCCTCATCGACAGGGCGACTTTGCCTCTTTCCACGTACAACCGCGCTGTTTCCATGTTGAGTTCGGGCATGTACCTCATGTAGACCTTGATTTGGCTCGTGAAGTGGTTGTACGCGTAGTTCGGGAGGCCTTTCCTCATGTAGGCATCGCCCTGCGCGATGTAGGTGCTGAGTGAGTTTTTCAGGTTATTGACCTGCCTGGCGCGGGTGGAACCGCAGCCCAGGGAGGACGCGACGAAAGCCGCCGCGATCGCCAAAGCAATGGTCTTTTTCATGAGCTTTACCTTACAAACGAGGTTCGACGGGCATAAAGCCGGAATACAATCATAGGTCCTCGAGCGGACCAAGTCAATTCTTTTCATCGAACCGGCCGCGCAACCATGAAGCAATCGCCTTGCCATAAGACGTCAAAAGCCGCCGCGGCGGACAGCCGAAGTTGTAACTCAAGGCAAGGCAAGATTTTTTCGCTTGGCGCTGCGGCCGCAAGCCGCTCCGCTCGAAGCTTGCATCCAATCGTCATGACCTTTTGTTTGGACAGAATCGGATTGCAGCGTAAACACAGGGTAAAAAATCAGACGGCATGGGATGCGGAAGCGGAAACAGAACCTAGTTACCGAAAACAAGGTTATCACCAGGTAAAAGGCGATTTACTCGGGGCATGTTTTTTCATGCGCATTGAAACGCGGCCAAACCAGGCCGTGCTAAGCAGCGCATGAGAAACGGTCAAAGAGGGATTCCGGCAAGTAAGATGGAATATATTGATGTTGAATAAGTTATGCTCCCGGCTCGCGGGCGGTTGGCTGCAGGCAGCATTGTGATGCCTGGCCGCATCCCGGGAAATCGCTTTCCCGGACAGGCCCTCGACTTCCGAACAGGGGCGTCCGATTCGAAAAGGCACGGGAATTGCTCCTCTGCAAGAGGGTCTTCATCGAATGTGAGTTGACTTGGAGTTCCACCGAAGATATAAAGATGAAGCTTGTAATTAAGCGCATCATTTTTAGGAGAGGGACATGACATTCAGAAGATTCTCAGCGCTGGTGGTCATCTGCTGCCTGTCGCTGCAGATTGGATCCGGCTGCGATCGCCACTCCGGGCCGATGGTGAAGGCGCACGAGGATCCCAAGGATCTGGCCGTGACCGACGTATATCCCTATCCCGGCCAGGCCAGCTATCACGTTAATGATCCGATAAAGATTACGTTCACGGCCAACGTGGACAAGGCGACGGCCAACGGCAACACGATACAAATAGCCGATTCCAACGGCGCCTCGCCTCCGGGAAGGTTCGAGGTCGTCTCGAATGAGGTATTCTTCTACCCGCAGTACCTTCCCGGATACACCGGCATGACGACTTACTCAATCACCTTGCCGGCGTATCCCATCAACCCATGCCTCAAATCGGTCGAAGGGACGTATCTCATCAAGACGTTCACCAGCTCGTTCACGACCGGCACCGACATAACTCCCGACACTACAAACCCGTACGTAATCTCTGCCACGCCCGCCAACGGGTCGACGAACATCCCGAGGGACACGAATATCGCAATCTCCTTCTCGGAACCCATCGACTCGTCCTCGGTCGTCAGCGCCTTCTCGCTGCGCGAAGTGGCCTCGGGCACGGTCGTCACGGGCACTCTGACCCTTTCCGCCAACTCGACCATCCTGAACTTCGACCCCGAGCCGACAGGAGTGACCTTCCCGCAGTACCTCTCGGCCAACACCCTCTATGAAATCCAGCTCACCAGCTCTCTGCGCGACAACGCAGGCAACTCGCTCCAGGGCGCCCCGTGGCTTTCATACTTCACCACCAGCGACATACCCGTCGCCGCCTCGGCCAGGGGCCCCTTCGTGGACACGTTCCTGGACAACACCAACGAGGATCCGACCACCACCACGGCCGAATGGAGCACGAACGTCTCCGGAGCCATAGTCTCGCAGGTATACACCGAGTCCGGTTCCGAGCAGGACCTCGGCCCCTCCGCCGACCCGACGAACGCCGTCACCGGCCCGTTCGAAATGACCAATTACCGCTCCGCGTCCCTGATACTCAACAGCTGGTTCGCGGCGCAGCTCAGCACCCTTGCGAACAAGAGAATCACGCGGCTCTACTGGAAGCACTCCGGCACCTACACGGCCGCCACGTACAACAACCTGGTCGTGAGAATCGGGCATACGACGCTCACGTCGTTCGCCAACCCCGTGCCGGCCAACACCACCTTCTCGAGCCTTTATATGTCCGGCACAAACCAGGTGACGCCGACGGTAGTCTGCAGACTCAGCGCCTATACGCCTACCGGCACGGGCGGACCCAGCAACGGCTACGTCGAAATACCCATCGTGGGCAATTTCGTCTACAGCGGCAACGCCAACGACAATATCATCATCGACATCGAGACGAGCGGCGGGTCGGCCATAAACCAGATGACCGGCGACTCTCAGGCCACCGTCGCCACGCCCCTGTTCTGCAGGGCCGTCGGCAACTCTCCGACCTACGACTCGGTTTCGTCGACCAACAACGAC
>JBFZBV010000253.1:0-4851 GCA_041308285.1 Planctomycetota bacterium
GCTCCGGATGAACAGCGACTACCAGACGACCATCAATTACGCCGACGTGGTCGAAATCGGATTCCCGAGCGACCAGATGGGCACTCTTACGTTCACATCGAATCACCTCAGGCTCAATACCGTTTTCCTCCAGGAGCCGGACACTATCATGGATATCGACAACCTCGCGCTCCACACGGCGTACATCGATGTGACCCTGAGCACGTCCGTTACCACGCGGCCTACCGCTGCCGGCGGCTCCACCAGCGACCAGACCATCTGGACCAACGACGTCGATCACCCCTTCTGGAGACCGTCCGAGATCAACATGCGGAACTTCGTCTGCTTAGACAGCGGGACCGGCGGAAAACCCATCGTGTACTTCATTGCCGACGGCGACGGATCACCCCAGGACGAAACAGCCACCGATCCATCCGAGAGCAGGCTCTTCGTCTGGGACGGCAGGGAGACGACACCGACGGCCGTCGAAATCAGCGGCGACTGCACCGATTGCGGCATCAACACTTTCGGATACACCAACTCCCGCCAGGTCAGAGGCTTCAAGGTGTCGCCCACGGCGTTCTCGGCCTACGCCGGAACGGGCACCGAGGACAACGCGGCCGACTACCACCACATAGTCATCCTGGAAGAGAGGGACGTCCCGGGATCCTGGACCGCGCTCCGCCACCGCTGCCTGGATCTCAATTCCGCGGCGCCCCTGTTCAAGGACAAATTCTTCCCGGCACTGAGCCTGCAGCCTTTCAACGTCGACCTCGACACGGCTGCGGAGTGCATGATTAACATCACCATGGAGGGCATGCCGCTGCCCGTGAACGGCAACACGCTCGCCCTGTACTTCCTGCAGGACGGGCACGTCTATTACAACGAGTACACGCCGGGATCCTCGGCCACATGGCTCCTCGAGAACGGCGTCACAGCCCCGAGGCGCGTGGACGACGACTCTGACGAGGATGTGGTATGGGGCAACTCGTTCCTGATTCCGCCCTTCGTCATCGGCGCCTGGGACCTGATAGGCGGGTCACCGTTCTTCTACTCGAAGACCATCGGTTCGGAGGACAAGCTCTTCGTGAGGATTCACGACTAGTCTGATTCTTCCAAAGGGCGCGGTTGCATCGGCGGCCGCGCCCTTCTTATTTGCCCCGATCCCCCTCGGATTCCCTCTCGCCCGCGATGCGGGCCATCAGCGCGAGGATTTCCTCCCTGGTGAAATTGCCCGAGACCTGCGCCGAGTCGGATATTACCGTCCTCAGAATCGGGGCCATGATGACCTTCCCGTCCACGAGCATGGCGAGCATCTTCCCCTGGCTGGCCGAGGTGACGGCCTTTATTTTCGGGACGCTCGAATCCTTGAATTTGATTTGCAGGACGGGCATTTCGTATTCTTCGGAATAGGCGACCGAATCGAGGTCCGCACCGGAAATCAGGACCTCCTTGTGCAGGTACAGCTTCCCCCCATCGTGCTCCTTCTCCTCGAGTCCGGGGCCCGGCTCGGATTCGGCGAGGCGGAATTCGACCGCCGAGGACTGAGGCACCTTCTTTTCCACCGGAGCCTGCCTGAAGAAGCCGGCCGCGGCCAGAATCCCGAGCAGGCCCGCGGCGAGGAGAATCGCGCAGGCGCCGGCCGCAACTATGCGGAAGCGCCCGTGCCCGGGCTTCCGTTCCCGGGCCTCCGCGAGCGCGGTGATTCCGGTCGGCTCCCCGTCCGCGCCCGAGCCCTCATCCGCCGCGCCCGCCCGGAGGGCCTGCGACAGGGTCTCGAGACTGCCGAGCAGTTCGCCGTACGACCCGAACCGCTCGTCCCTGGACTTGGCCATCATCTTCCGTATGAGCGGGCCGAAGGCGGGATGCAGATCCGGGCTCTTCTCGAGAGGATCAGGCACCGGATCCAGGCAGTGCTTCTTAATGAGCCCTATCGGCGTCTCCGAAGTGAACGGCCTGGCGCCCGTGACCATCTCGAAGAGGCAGACGCCCAGCGAGTAGATGTCGGTCCTGAAGTCGGCCTTCTCCCCGTTCGCCTGCTCCGGCGACATGTAGGAGGGTGTGCCCATGACCTGGCCCGGCCGGGTCAGATCGGTCGCCTCGCCCACGTTCTTGGCCAGCCCGAAGTCGGCAATCTTCAGCACGCCGTCCTGCGCGAGCATCAGGTTCGCCGGCTTCACGTCCCGGTGGATGAAGCCCCGTTCGGAGGCCGCCCCCAGCCCCCTCGCGGCCTGCATGACGAGGCCGACCGCCTCCAATCCGGAGAGGCGGCCTTTCTCCGCCAGGAGGGCCTTGAGGTCCCTCCCCCTCACGAACTCCATGGCGATGTAGCAGACGCCGTCCGCCTCCTCTGCGTCGTACACCTGCACGATGTTGGGGTGCGTCGCCTTCGCCGCCGCGCGGGCCTCCACGAAGAACCGCGCGACGAACTGGGGGTTGGAGTCCACGAGGTGCCGGGGAAGAATCTTGAGCGCCGCTTCGCGGTCCAGCTTCCGGTGGACTGCGCGGTACACGGCTCCCATCCCGCCCTCGCCGAGCTTGCCCTCGATTCGGTACGATCCTATCGTGCGGCCGATGAAGGAATCGGGTTCCACTGCGTCCTCCCACGCGTTCCGACGCGCCCATGGTATTCCCGGCCGTCTCCCGGAGTCAACGTCGAAGCCGTGCCCGCGGCTGCGGTCCCGGGGCCGCGACGGCCCCGGGACCGCAGCGAATTGCCAGGACGCGGCCGGCAGCGTATGATTCTCTTGTTCGCGTGGGTTCGAGGAGGCGGGGCGCCCTCGGCGACTCCATGCCCGGGCTCGCAACCCCGGCTGAGACCCCCCTTACGGGGCGGAAGCCGGCAGACGACCGCCCTTTCGGGAGATTGACGGCATGCATCAGCTCATAGTGGTAGGCGGCCCGGATTCGGGGAAGGTCTTCGACCTCGTCGACGGCGCGGTAATCGGCAGGGACCGGTCCTGCCAGGTCGCAATCGACGACGCCTCGATTGCGGAACGGCACGTCAGGTTCGCCCTTCAGGGCGGGACCGTATGCATCGAAGCGGTCGCCGCGGGAGCCCCGATGAGCGTCAACGGGGCCCCGTCCTCCAAATGCTTCCTCAAGCACGGCGACTTCATCGGCATAGGGGGCACGCGAATCATCTTCAACGAGGAGCAGGCCGTGGAGATGGTCGAGCTGGCTCCGCAGGAGGAGGACGAGCTGCGGGCCACGACCCACATCCGCAAGAACTACGGATCGAGCGCGTCCCAGCTGCTGGACGTCATCCGCCGATTCGATTCGACGCGCAGGAACCTCCTGAGCGTCATAAGGATCCACGAGAGGGTGCACGCTTTCGAGGACATAGGAGGCGTTCTCGACAAGATATCCGAAGTCGTGCTGGAGACGTTCCCGGCGGACCGGTGCACGGCCCTGCTGTTCGAGGACGAGCTCAAGAAGTTCCGCATCGCGTCCAGCGTAGCCAAGACGCCCGGCGGGGCCGGCAAGCCGGCGATAAGCAGGGGCATCCTGCGGGAGGTGTACAAGACCCGCGAGTCGCTGCTTCTCGAGGACGCGCTGACGGACTCGCGGTTCGACATGCGGGGCAGCGTCGCGGAGCAGCACATCCGTTCGGCCATGGCCGTCCCGATACAGTTCGGCGACACCTTCCACGGCATCCTCTACGTGGATTCAATCAGCCGCAAGGACCTCTTCTACGAGGAGGATTTGGCCCTCCTCAGCGCGATAGGCTCCCAGGCGGGCCTGCTCCTGGAAAAGGCCAAGATGGCCGAACGGGAGAAGGAGAGGACCAGGCTGGAGCACGACATGGAGCTGGCCGCCGAAATCCAGCGGCACGTGCTGCCGTCGCAGGCCCCCAGCCACCCCGACCTGGACGTTTTCGGGACCATGCGGCCCGCCGCGGAGGTCGGCGGCGACTTCTACGACTTCATCCCGGACGGCAAAAACCTCTTCGTCGCCGTCGGGGACGTCTCGGGCAAGGGCGTCTACGCGGCGCTGGTCATGATGATGGCCCGCAGCGCTCTCAAGCCGATTCTGAGGACGTCCACGAGCCCCAGGGAAATCCTGGCCGAGCTCAACCACTACATGGTGAAGGACACGCTCCCGTCCTTCTTCATCACCTTCGTCCTCCTGCGCTGGTCCGGCGAGCGCAAGGAGTTCGTTTTCTCCGGCGCGGGCCACGAAAACCTCTTCTTCTGGAACGCCGCGGCGTCCAAGGTCGAGGAAATCCCGGCGGGAGGAATCGCCCTGGGCATCTATTCCGGCGTCGAGGAGAAATTCACCGACAGGACCCTGGCGCTCGGCCGGGACGACGTTTTGCTCCTCTATTCCGACGGCGTGACCGAAGCGGAGGGCAAGGACGGCGAGTTCTTCGGCGGCGAACGCCTCGGGAAGTCCCTCGCCCGGCACGCTTCCAAGCCGCCGCGTGAAATCGTCGAGTCCATCCTGCAGGACGTGAAGGCATTTTCCGGCAGCCGCCCCCAGAGGGACGACATCACAATCGTCGCCGCAAAAAGGAGGGTCGGAGCGTGACCCGGCCGGATCCCGCTGACGAAGACATCCTCCTGCTCAGGGCCGGGCTGCTCGCGGGCGTCTTGAACGTCGAAGCCGTGACCAGATGCGCCCGCGCACTCAAGGCCAATCCCGGGAGTTCCGCCGGCGAAATGCTGCTGAGGCTCGGTCTGTGCTCTCCGCAGCAGCTCCAGGGCCTGATTGAGGCCATCGGGTCGCAGATGATGCGCTGCCGGGCGTGCGGCCGCGTGGAACGCGTGCCGCGGGACGCCCGCGCCGCCTCATGTTCGGCCTGCCGAGGCGCACTGGCGCTCTGCGAGCCCGGCGCACCGGGCGGCCTGCCGGCCGGCGGGCGGGCAGGTG
>JBFZBV010000254.1:0-6049 GCA_041308285.1 Planctomycetota bacterium
CCCCGTCATATCCGCGGAGAGCAAGGACAGCACCGTGTGCATGGCCGGATCGCGAGCCAGGCAGTCGCTGAGGATACACGAGAAGCGCCTCGTGTCCCTCCCCGCGGACGCGTTGTCCAGGACGTGCTCGTACGTCAAGGGCGACTCGGAGAGCCTGAAGATTGCCGTGGCGCCGCCGGCGGTGCTCGCCGACGCGTGCAGCCTGAAAATCTCCGGGCCCGTGAAGGAGACGGAGGTGAAGCTCCCGCCCGGTAAGGAGACAATCGAGGTCCCGGTCGAATTCGAGAAGGAGAGCGATTCCGAGCAGAAAATCGAGCTTGGAAGCCCGAAGAACTGCGAGGTCGACTCCGGCGCCTCCTCCCGCGCGGTGGTCGTGTACACTCCGAAGGTCGAGTTCGACGAGACGCCCGTGAACGAGCCCGACAAGGTCCTGCCGGGAGAGTTCGCGACCTTCAACCTGGTGCTGGACAAGCCCGCTCCGTGGAAAGGCTGCGCCGCGGCGCTGAAAAGCACGGAAGCGTTCCGCAAGCACCTCAAGAAGACCAGGAAGGAGAGCGGAGAGGAGACCGTCGAGGAGAGCGACCTCCATCCCGTGTTCTTCGCCCAGGGCGAGACCAAATCCGCCGCGGGCGTACGCCTGCTCTACAAGAACGAGCTGGAGAACAAGACGAAAAAGGTCGAGCTATCGGCGGTTCGCGACTGCAAGCCCGGGCAGGGCGCGAGCTGCGACCTTAAGATAGGCAAGGTGCCGAAGGTCGGGTTCGCGGACCCCTGGATTTCCCCCGCCGAGTCGACCGTCTTCTCGGTCGAGGACAAGAAGAACAACAGCGCGACCATCAGCGTGAAGGCCGACGAGCCGCCCGCCAAGGACATCCGGGTGAAAATCCTGAGCTCCGCCTTCGGCGGGTCGGTATACGTCCTGCAAATCCCCGCCGGGACGAGGAAATCCGTGGGCCGCAAGGTCTTCTTCGTGAAGGGCAAGGCCGACGACAAGAAGAACGTCATCGAGCAGCGCGTGGTCCTCGTCGGCATGGACGGGTGGCATTCTGATCCCGAGAACAGGGAGAAGAAGGTCAAGGTCAAGCCGCCCGAGGAGCCGAAGACCACCGCGAAGTGCCCGCTCACAAGCGGCAAGGACGAGGATCCGGACGAGAAGGAGGCCGAGCCGGACTGGGACAGCCTCCTCGAGGCCCCGTGCAACCTGCACAGGATGTTCATCACGGTGAAGCACGGCAAGAAGTTCCGTGACCGCGGCCCGGGGGCCAAGGATACGTTCGAGGTGGTCACGGACAAGAGCCTGGCGAAAGTGCCGGAAATGGCGCTCGTGAACCCGCCTGGAGGCTACATCCCGATACTCCAGGTGATCGCGGGCCGGGAGACGCCGGACCCCCACGTGGCGAAGCCCGCCGAGACCCCGCACGCGACCGAAATCGAAGTCACGCTCGACATGAACGATTACTGGTGCAGGCAGGTCTACCAGGACGGGTCCGGCGCGTTCCTCAGGCACCCCATCATAAAGGTCTACGACAAAATCAAGGGCAAGGCCGGCTGGCGGGACCGGTTCGAGCAGTTCGCGGAAAAAGTCCAGGAGTACGTGCTCAAGCCTGCGGTGGCCCTGACGGAGCTCAGGCTCCCGCCTGCAATCGAGAAGAAGATTCAGGAGCTCAAGGACACCGCTACGGACAAAATCAAGGACCTGTACGAGAAGAACGTGGGCTTCCATCCGGAAAAGATGCAGGAAGCCATCCTCAAGGCGGTGGGGGACCGGCTCGGCCTCGAGCCGGACGTTGAGGAGAAGGAGGAGAAGGAGCAGAGCTCGCCCAAGCGCCCGTACCGCAACTGGAAGCAGCGCCACGAGTGGACCCCAATCCTCCCCAGCCCCGGGAACGCCGGGGCGAAAGCCGGAGAACTCAGCAAGAAGAACAAGCCGGTGTTCAAGTTCAAGGTCTTCCAGGCGCACCAAATCTGGCACGAAACCCTGTTCAAGGGGGCGAGCAACCCGATATCGCTGCCCCTCGACTTCGGCAAGTTCGGCATCCACGAGAAGGAGGAAGAGGACGATTTCGACTACGAGAAGGCCCTGTTCCAGGTCGACTACGACCTCGTCCGGGACCGGGGCGTAATCTACAAGCCCAAGGCCCCGGACAAGGGGACTGATGACAAGAAGGAGGAAGACGACGAGGATGACGACAAGAAGGAGAAGAAGGTCGGCTTCGGCCTCGTCTCCGACCTCATGTCAATGCTGGCGTTCCCCTTCATGAAGCCGAAGCAGTACCTCCTGAGCGTGGAGTCCTGCGGCGTACCCTCCATCGGAGGGAAGTCGGACGGGCCGCCCGCGGACACGTCCGGAGTTTGCGACAAGCTGCAGGCGATAATCGAAGTCTATCCGTCCGACGAATTCTGCCTTCACTACGACTTCAAGATTCCGGACAACTCCTACAAGGTGGGAGCGAAGGGAAGCACGTTCGATCCGAACGGCAGCAAGGTCATCGACCAGTTCACGAGGAAAGAGGACAGGGGGGACGGGTCGAAGGAGTACGACGGATACAAGGACGACCTCGACGAGAAGCTCGAGGCGCCCGATTCGAGCTACGACGAGCCGGAGGATGAGAAGAAGGACGACGAGGATTCCGGTCCCGAGTTCCTCTCGAAGTCCAAGTACTTCGAGGTGGTGGCGCCCACGAGGAAGAAGAAGGAGGCCGGGACGCCCCGGGACCCCTCGCTCGTCTTCCACAAGTTCGGGGAAAAGGACGAGGACGAGGAGGAGAAATCGGGCGTCATCGCATCTGTCTTCAAGTACTTCCAGGACCACACGAAAATTGAGAACAAGGGGGACGAGCTCGGAGGCGTCCTGGACCTCGACAAGGCTTCGGGCGGCAAGCTGTCCGAGTTCCAGGACTTCCTCGACAAGGAGGTATTCGACCTCGATTTCCTCAGCGACTACAACATCTCCCTCACGCGCAACGGCAAGACCGGATCGTTCTACTACAAGATTACGCAGGCCATAGGCGCGACGCTGAAGACATGGAAGCTGATAACCGCGGTCTTCAACGGCTTCGGCGAGAACTGCAATTCCGGGATGGGCTACGGCATCGAGTTCGGCCTGAAGTTCCTCGAGGGAGGGGCCACGGTCTACTGGGGCTGGAAGGAATACGAGGACCACCGGGCCTTCAAGTGGTACTCGGTCCAGGCGAATCTGACGCTGCTCGAGGTGTACTTCACGGCCTATGCCGGCTACATCGCCTCCGCGGTGCTCGTCAAGTTCAAGGCCGTCGTATACATCAAGGCCAGCATCTCGGCGGGCGTGGAAGGCGGGTTCGAGCACACGGAGCCCGGCCTCAAGCTGCCGAGCTTCCTGGACCTCTGGACCTCAGTGGACGCCAAGGTCGAGATAGGCGTGAACCTGGTCCTGGTCCACGAGGACATCTTCCAGGCCAACGCCGCGATAAAGACCGGCTACCGGGTCAAGTTCCGCGTATCGCCGCCGATTCCCAAGGGATTCTGCATCGAGTACGAGATGTACTGGATGGGGATAACGGCGAGCGCGTCGTTCAAAATCGTCGGTTTCAAGGAGAAGAAGAAGGAGATCACAATCATCGAGGGCACGCCCGCGGATCTGCCCTTCGCGAGAGGGGTGTGGCCGAGGTCCGCGCGCGAATCCTGGTGGAACATCCGCAAGATTGTCGAGCGCGGGATGCGCGCCGTCGCATACCAGAAGGGGAGGTTCGGCGAACGGGTCAAGAAGTTCCAGGAACTCCAGTTCTACATGATCACGCATCCGCGCCGCTCCGGGTCCGCCGACATCACCGCGCATGAGGCGCCCGGCTACTCCTACGAGGGCGAGTCCGAGGACTGGATAAGCGAGGACAAGTGGAAGGAGTACACCCGGAACTGGGACAGGCTGTGGGACGACGTGAAGCACTACTACATCAACGAGGACGCCAAGGTCCCGTCCCGCTCCTACGGATATCTCAACACCGGGAAGCTCTACCAGCGTCTCGTGGACCGCACCAAGTCCCTCGAGGATTTGAATCAGAAGTGCGTCGGCAGGCTCAAGCACCTGGACGAGATAAAGGAAAAGATGAAGGACTTCCAGAAGGAGGTGTTCGAACTCGAGGACAAGGCCGGGGAGAAGGGAAAGCCGCCGAAAGGCCTCCTGGCAAGGGCGAACGGCCTCCTCAAGGACGACGTGCTGCATTACAAGGAGGACCTGCGCAAGGGCCACTGGATACTCAAGACCTTCGACAGCCTCCTGCAGGACGTGCGCTTCTACTCCGACAGGCGCTCCGGCTGGAAACCCCAGGAGGGTGATCCGTTCGACGTCGGGACGGGCAAGAAGAAGAAGGGCGGCAACTGATGACGACCGTGTTCTACGTGCTGGAATGCTCCGCGGAAGGCTGCGTCGCCGAGTTCTACCTGAACGACATACCGGTGGTGCGCAGGGGGCCGGACATCGGCAAGCACTACGCGGGGCAGTCGAACCAGTACCTCGTCGGAGGCCTGAACGAAATCTCCATGCTCGTGAATCCCGGCCCGTCGCCCTCGCTGGCAATCCCCGGCCCCGGGGGCGCAAGGACCAGGTTCGGCGCTCCCGGCGCACGGGCATCCGCAGCTCTCTGCCGATACCCCTTCGGCGCGACCGTCGGAGGACCCAGCCGCAAGGAGCTCGCGAAAGTCGAATGGTCCGCCGGCGAAGCCGGCGGGCCGATTGTCTTCCCGAAGGTGGCCACTGTCCGGACGGACCTCGGCTCCATGCCCGGCCCGTGGGAATGGCAGTCGTCTGAAAGGATAGCCCTGGATTCCGAGGCCCGGGCGGGAATCGGCGCGCTCCTTGCCGATTTGCGCGTTTCCCTCGAGGCCGGCGACCCCGAGCCTTTCATTTCGGCGAGCTCGTCCAGGCTTGCCGAACTCGCACTCGCCTACGAGCAGCCGCCGGGCAGGAAGGAGAGGATTATCCGCAAGGCCCTTGACGACGATTCCTCCCAGGGCTGGTGGGGGATGCAGGCCCTCGACCCGAAGAAGTTCGATTTCCGGCTCTGCGGAAGGAACTGCCTGGTCGAGGCTATATGCGGGGACTGGGACCCGGCGCTGAGGGAGAAGCCTGACCCGCAGAAAGGGGTCGGCATGTACGGCATGATGCTCGGGCGGTCCGCGGGGAGATGGAAAATCCTCCGCTGACGCCGCCGTCCCGGCGGCAGGGGGAGCATGCCCGCCGCCGGAAGCACCGAAACTTCCCGCCTCCAGGAGTGTATAACCTCATAACCCGGACGAGCCGGAACCAAGAAGGTTGGGCTCGTCCGGGTTATACCACGCGCTGCGCGCGTGAAATCGGAACATCTTTGAAATTTCTGCAAGAACACTTCCGCTAGGTGACTATGGCACTGAGCATGTCATTTCAGAGGTCAACATGAAGTCGATTCTGCTTTCGTGCGCTTCGGCCGTCCTTGCCCTGGCTCCCTTCGCGAAGGCCGCCCTCGGCGAGGATCCGCAGGCAGGCGGGGGAACCCTGACGCGGAACGAACAGCTCAGGGAAATGGGATATATGCTCTACCACCTCTCGTGCATCAACGTGGTGAACGGGCTCAACTTCACTAGGGACCAGGCCGTCAGGCTCCGGGCCATAGCGCTCGAGATGCAGTCCATGGGCTTCCGCAGGCCCGTGCCGCCGGGGGCCTTTTCCGAGGACTTCGGCAAGGTGAGGGAAGGGTTCCTAATCGCCAGGGAGACGCTCCTGGCCGGCGGCACCGCCGGCCCGGAAATCCAGAAACGCGTCTACGAGGCGCGGAAGATTGAGACCGAAGCCATAACCGCGGGGCTCACATGGGACCCTTCACGGAGATGGGGATCCTGCGCGAGGTGTCATTCCGAGTCCGCTTCGCCCGGGAAGCGCGGCGGCGACGCTGGGAAATGGGAAGGGCTGCCGCCGGGAACCGAGAAGGAGAAGGCCGCGGCCCACATACTGGGATGCTACGAAGAGACCCGTGCAATCGCGGCAATCCGCGCCTTGAGGGACGCCTCTAAGAGGATAGACGGGATTCTCACCGAGGAG
>JBFZBV010000255.1:0-10049 GCA_041308285.1 Planctomycetota bacterium
CAATCGGCACTCACGGCATCAAGCTCTTCGGGACCGCCGACCAGAAGCGCAGGTTCCTTCCCGGAATCGCCGACGGGTCGACCATCCCCGCCTTCGCAATCACCGAAGCGGAGGCCGGCACCGACCTCGCGAACATCTCCACGAAGGCCGTCGTCTCCCCGGACGGCCGGCAGTTCAGGATTAACGGCAGGAAGCTGTTCATAACCAACGGCGGCATCGCCGGCGTGGTGACTTTCCTCGCCAAGACGCCGGGCTTCTCCCGATCGCCCGATTCGACCGGGCTCTTCGTGGCTCCGGCCTCCACGCCCGGATTCGCCGCGGGTCCGCCCGAGGACAAGCTGGGCATAAGGGCCTCGTCCACGACCGAGCTCGTCTTCGAAGACATGGTCCTGCCCAGGGAGAACCTTCTCGGCAACGGCGCCAACGGGATGGAGCTCGTGAAAGGCGTCCTGAACTGGGGCCGCATGGCCCTCTCGGCGGGCTGCCGCGGGGCCATGGACAGGATAGCCCGACTGGCGGCGGAGCACGCCAGGAGGCGCGTGCAGTTCGGCAGGCCGATTGCCGAATTCGGGATGGTGAAGAAGATGGTGTCCGGAATCGTCTCCTCGACCCGGGTGCTGGACGCCATGATAGTCCTGACTTCCAGGCTCTACGCCGCTTCCCCGGATCGGGCCGGCATGGCCACGGCGCTGACGAAGGTATACGCGTCGGAAAAGGCGTTCGAGGCGGCCGACACCCTGGTGCAAATCTACGGCGGCATGGGATTCATCGAGGAGACCGGCGCCGCGAGGCTGCTCAGGGACGCGAGGATAAACAAGATATACGAGGGCACCAACGAGATAATCAAGGTGCTGTCGGCGCTGGAGGGGGTGATGTACATCTCGAGGAAGCAGGAGGGGCCGACCTCCGTCGCCGTCATGCTCCACGAGTCCCTGAGGGGCCCGGCGGCCGCATTCGACCGCTGCCTTGCCGCCCTGCGATCGTTCACCCTCGCGAACCGGGACAGGTTCGGCCTCCGGATAAGGGAGATGGAGCTCGTGCTCGACCGCATCGCCGACATGGCGATAGAAGTGTACTCCTCCTTCGCCGTCCTGCTCGAGGCCTCCTCCCGCAGGGCGGCCTCCGCGCCCGACGCCGCCCTGTGGGCCGCGGTGGCGAGAAAGACCGTCAGGGAGGCGGAGGGCAGAATAAGGGAAATATCGTCCCGCACCCCCGAGGAGGCGGACGCGGACGTCGAGGAGATAGCCGCGTCCGTGCTGCAGGGATAGCCCGGGGGCCGCGGCTTGGTTTTTGCCGGGCAGCATATGGAACCTCAGCGCGACTCCCCGATGGCAGCCCGCATGGAGCGGCCGCTCGTGCTCGGCGGGACCGGCTTCATAGGCTTCAACATCGTCCTCTCCCTCGCCGCCCGCGGATACGGCGTGAGGGCTACGAGGAGGGAGTCCAGCATCGCCCTCCTCCTCCGGAAGCAGAAATCCGTTGAAAAAGTCCTCGCCGACCTGATGGACCCCCCCTCCCTGGACAGAGCCATGGAGGGAAGGGACGTCGTGTTCATGGCCGCCGGGCACTACCCGAGGTACTCGGTGGACGCGGACTCGAACGTCCGGACCGCGGTGGAAGGGCTCCGCAACGCCATCGATTCCGCCGCCCGGGCGGGCGTCCGGAGGTTCGTCTACACGGGCTCGGTGACCACCGTCGGCTGGCCTCCGGGCGGAAGGGGATCGAGACCCGCCCGGGAGGGCGACCGCTGGGCCGACCCGCCCCGGGATTCGGTCTACTTCATGGTCAAGGAAGCCATGGAATCGTATGCCCTTTCCCGCTCCGGATCCGCCGGGCCGGAAATCGTCGTCACGTGCCCGACCGGCTGCCTCGGGGAATACGGGTACAAGTCGGGCACGGGATTCTTCATCCTCGCTCTGGCGCACGGGAAGCTGCCCTACCTGGTGGACGGGCCGGTGAACGTCGCGAACGTCAGGGACGTCGCCGAGGCCCACGTGGAAGCCGCGCTCCGGGGACGGCCGGGGGCGCGCTACATCCTCGGCGGGCACGACGTCACCTCGGTCGGCCTTGCGGAGTCGGCCGCCCGGAAGCTGGGCGTCCGCCTGCCGGAGGCCAGGATGTCAATCGACAGGGCGCGCGGGGAGAACCTCGCGCTGGAGATTGAGTCCGCCCGCACCGGCAAGGGGAGGCCCGTCATCCCCGTCGAGTTCCTCGACATGATGCGATACGGGCAGCCCTTCGACTCCTCCCTGGCCGCGGCGGAGCTCGCGCTCGTAACCACCCCGATGGAGGAAACGCTCGGCATCACCATCGAATGGTACCGGCGGAACGGTTTCCTGAATCAGTAGCCGTAGAGCATCTGCCTTGCCGCGCGATCCTCCTCCCACGTGAACCTGGACGGAGGGTCGAACATGAGGACGATGAGGTCGTGGAGCGTGGTGAAAGGCAGGAGCACGATGTCGAACATGGCGGTGATGGGGTACAGGTAGCCCCAACCATCGGGCATCTCGCCCTTCTCCATGGCGCTGTAGAGCCCGAACGAGGCGGGCATGCCCCAGTATTTCTCGCTCTCGAACCTGCATCCCTGCGAGATGGCCAGCAGCGCGAGGAGCAGGACGACCGCCGAAATCCTGTTCATTGCGAACTCCAATCCGTCGTCAGAGAAGCGCCGGCCGGCATGTCCGTCCGCCGCAGGGCTATTCCTTCTTCCAGACCACAATCGCGGCGTTGTCGGCCAGGAAGTCCACTTTCTGCCCCAGGGTCGTCCATGCGTACACTCCGGCCCACAGGTCGCCGGTGGCTATCTTCTTCTTGAACTTGTCGTAGTCGCAGCCGTCGTCCACCGGCTTGCCGTTCAAGAGGAAGCGTACGACGTAGCTCTCGCTCTTGTCGTCCTTGAGCCTCGCGAGCTCAATCCCGAGCCTGTTGAACCGAGTTCCGCCCCCCTCGTCCAGGGGCCATTCGCCGACGTCCTTGACCTCCTTCCAGCGCTTGAACTGAAGGTCCCAGATTCCGTAGGCGAGGCGGTTCTTCTCGTTCCTTCCGAAGTACACTCCGGCCCTTATGTCGTCCTTCTGAGAACGCCCCCCCATTCGGTGCACGACCCGGATGCCGGCGTTGAAGGTCTCGAAGCTGGACACCCTGAGGTCGATTTCGAACTTCACGAACTCCCCGGACGTCCGGGGCGTTTCGAGCACCGTCTCGCCGGGGTTCTTCTGCTCGCCCTGGAACGCGACCTTGCCGCCGGCCAGGCGGACGCCGACCCCGAACCTCTTCTTCTCCTCCCATTTCCCGCCGACCGTGAACGAATCGGGCCTCTCGAAATCGTCGAGCCACTGGGCCTTGCCCATGTTCTCCTCGATGAGCTCGACTATCTCCCTGACGTAGCCGGCGACCGCGGCGGGGACTTTCGCCTGGTCCTCGATGAGCATCTTGAACCTTTCCCTCGCCTCGGCCTCCCACTTGGGCTTGTAGTAGAGGAGGTAGATTTCCCCAATCTTAGCGAGGAGGTTGGCCGCGTCCTTGTCCAGGACCTGCTTGAAGCACTCCTCGCCCTCCCTGCGCGAGCCCGCCATTATGTAGGCGACGCCGAGCGCAATCCGCCAGTCGGTGTTCGAAGGCGAGAGGGCCAGCGCGTGCTCCAGATACTTCACGGCCTCGACCGACATCAGCCTGCCCACCGACAGGACGCCGAGCCGGAAGTACGCGTCGCTGAACAAGTGGTTCCGCTCCACCGCCTTCTGGAAGCTCTCCTGCGCCGCGGCGAGGTCTCCGGACCTCATGTGTAGGATTCCGGCCGAATAATGGCAGAAGGCGTCCGTGGGATCGATTTCGAGCCCCTGCCCGTACGCTTCGGCGGCGCCGGGGAAATCCCCCTTCTTCTCCAGGATGTACCCCTTTACGATGCAGGGCCTCGCGGAAGTCGGGTCCAGCCCCGCCGCCATGTCCGTGTACCTGATTGCGTTGTCGAGGTCGTTCTCCCTGACGAGGCACAGGGCCAGGTTCGAGTACATGTTGCTCTTGAAAGGCGAGAACTCCGTGAAGACCTCGGCTTCCTCATCCTCCCCCTCGCCGTCCTCACCTTCCTCGCCTTCCTTCGGCTCTTCGGACGGCGGCGTCTTGGGGTCGGTTCCAGCCGGCTGCCCGGAAGCCGTACCGGGGTCCTTCGGCGCGCCGCCGGGAGGCGCCCCCACCACGGATATCCCGAGCACTTCCATGAAGATTTCCTTGGCGCGCGCCGTATCCCCTTTCATGTACAGCACGCTGCCGAGAGCCGCCTTGATTTCCGAGCTGCCCGGCAGGTTGAAGGCGGCGTCCTCGAGCTGCTTCTTGGCGCCGTCCAAATCCCCCGTCTTGAGCAGAGCCTCGCCGTACGCCTGCTGGCACAGGCCCTTCTCCTCCTTGGAGTACGCGAGGCCAGCCGCGGTCTTGAGGGCCTCCGAGGCCTTCGCGTAGCTCCGGGAGGAGACCAGGAACCTGCCGAATTCGAGAAGCGCCGGGACGTACTTCGGATTCTCGTCCACGGCCTTCCTGAACCTCGATTCCGCCGCCTCCGGCAGCCCGATTTTGATGAGCAGCGTCCCCAGGTTCGTGTGCAGGCACTCCTTGCCGATTACCTCGGACTTGAGCCCGTCCAGGTAGAGCTTCATCTCCTCGTCGAACTTGAACCTCTCCCGCAGGAGCCGGCCGAGGTTGACGTAGCCCTTAAGGTACGTCGGATCGAGCCGCACGACCTCGCGGTACAGCTCCTCGGCGATGTCGGCGAACCCCTTCGCGAGCGCCTCCGAGGCTTTCCTCTCGTACGCCGGTATCTGAATCCTGCTGGGCTTGAGCTCCTTCTTTATCACCTTCCTGAAGACCTGCTCCTCGGTCTGGACGAACCGCATCTCCATGACTTCGTCGTCCGCGACGAACATCGTGATTCCCTTCGTCTTGCCCACCTCTATCCTGAAGATGATCTTCCTGGTGGAGTTTCTCGACAGGATTCCGTCCGGGTTGCGGCGGAAGAAGCCCTGCAGGACGGTCCTGGGGGAAGCCTTCAGCACGAGCTCGTCGTACTGGCGGACTCCCATGTCCTCGGGCGGAGGCTCCTGCCCCGGGCAGGTCCCCGACGCCAGCGTCATCGCGCACGCCGCCAGAATCGCAATGCCCTGTATCTTCATGTCGGTCTCTCCGCCAAGCCGGCCCCGGTCCCGGGGCCCGGGACACGCTACCAGCGCTTCCTCTCGCCCGTCCCCCCCTCCTTCCCCGGCTCCTCCCTACCCCCTGTCCCGGCCTCCGGGGCCGGCGACGGCTCGGCGAGTCCGGAAAGGTCGGAATAGCCCGGTTCGGGGAAGGTCGGGGGGCCGGCCCTCCTGAGCTCGGGCAGCGGCGGGGGCGGCAGGTCTGCGGGAGGCAAATCCACCGTCTCCAGCATGGGGACGAAGAGGTTCCTCCTGTCGTCCGGGAACGCGGACGAGTCGTCCTCGTCCGAGAAATACGACTGGATTTTCGCGGCCTCGACCTTCGGCGCCGCTCCCCTGGATGCAGGCGGCTTGAATTCGAGGGCTTCCTTCCATCCTGTGGCGACCAGAGCCGCCGCCACGCACAGGACGGCCATGGAGAGCGCGAACACGGCCTTTTCCTTGTTCATCGTCCGGCCACCTCGCGAAAACGGTCCTTTCAGTACCTCCTGGGGGAGGTCCCGGTTTCTTCCTCGTCGTCTTCGGATTTCTCGGCCTTGGTCACCGTAATCGCCGAGAACTCGACCACGGCCTTGGCCTCGGGGCTGTCCTTGAGGCCCGTGATGTCCGCGTTGACGACGAGCAGGTAGGACCCGCGCCTGTGCAGGCCCTTCATCCATCTCATTATGGAATCCGGCGTACCCCTGACTTCCATGGAGATTTCCCTCTCCTCTATTCTCCGGTCGTGAATCTGCACCGACCTGTCCTTGCCCGTCTTGAGAAGGACCTTCACAACCGAGGAGACCCGGGCTTCAATCGCCTCCAAGGCCGCCCTGCGGACCACCGCCAGGGTGGCGAGGGCGCCGCCGGCCTCCTCGTCCCTCGGCATCTTGTCGAAGCCGAGGTCGTAGTCAGCGAGCTCGATGGCGCCGAGGTCGGCCCTGTTCTTGATTTCGTCCTTGGTCCGGTCGTGCACCGAGACGAAGTAGACGCTCTTCTGCGCCTCGCTCTGGGGTATGATGAACGGGGCCTCTATCGGGAAGCCCACGTCCCGGATGAGTTCCTCCTCGCGCGTCCGGACGTCGCCCTGCATCTTCTGGTACTGCCTCTTCAGGGCCTCGGTGGGGTGCTCGTTCTCGGGCCCCTTGAACATCTCCCTCACGGCCGACTCGCTCTTCTTCCCCTTGACCTCGAAATCCGATGCCTTCCTGGACGCGGGCCTGACGAATATGAGGAAGAAGAGCCCCGTTATCAGGACCGCCGCGCCCGCCTCGATGAGGAACCGCTTGTGTTCCGTCAGGGCCACGGAGAGGTTCGTCATTCAATCCTCCTCGCCGGTTTCGCGGCTCTGCGCAGCGGCCGGCTTCAGGCCGAGCAGGAGCTGGAGTGTGAACGTCACGCGCCCCTGGTCCGACGACTTGCTCGTGATTTTCGAGTCGCGGACCTTGGAAAGCCCCCCGATTTGCCTCGCGAACTCCGTGAGCTTCTGGCCCGGGTCGCCGCCTGTCTGCTCCACGACGCCGACGAACGTGACGATTCCGTCCCCCTGCTTTATCGTGGCCGCCTCGTCCCTCTTGAAGCCAATCGACCTGAACCATATCTCCGCCGGGGCGTTCTGGAAGACCCAGGAGCAGACCTGCACGAACTCCCCGCCCGACGCGGCCTCCGCGGAAAGCACCCTGAGGAAGTCCGTGGTCCTCGCGGACATGGCCTTGATTTCCTCTATCTGCTTCTGCTGGGCCCTGGCCGCCTTGAGGCTCCTCTCCGTCTCCGAGCAGTAGCTCTCCGCGACTCCCATGTTGTGGGCCGCCCCGAACATGAGGACGCCGAGAAGCGCCACAGCCGCGGCTCCGGCGAGAATCATGAACAGCGTCCGCTCCCTGAACTGCCTCTTCTTCTTGAATTCCTCGGGCAGGAGCCGCAGGTCCATGGCTCCTTCGCCCATGGCTATCTTGGCGAGCCCGATTGCTATCGCCCATTCCCGCGGGGATTCGACTATCTTCTCCTCCACCCCGGGATCGTCGACCTCGATTACGATGTTCTTCATCGGGTTCAGTATTTCGCACGGCACGTTGAACGACTGGGAGATGTTCTCCTTCAGCCCCTTGAGCCTCGATCCCCCGCCCGACAGCAGTATCCGGGTTATCTCGAGGTCCTGCATCTTGGTCTGGCTCTTGCAGAACATGACGGACGACCTGAGAAGCGCGGCGAACTGCTGGGCCACCGCGGTGAGCGCGCCGTACACCGCCTCCGCCCTCGCGTTCGTGGCCTTCAGCGCCCCCCTCCTCGACACAGACCCCTCGGCCTTCTTCAGCTTCTCCGCCTCGGGGAACGGAATCCTCAGGTTCTCGACAATCCCCTTGGTGAACAGGTTTCCGCCGGCCGAGACGTTCCTCGCGAAGAGGAGGGCCCCGTCCTTCTGGATGAACATCTCCGTGTTCCGCGCTCCTATGTCGACCACCAGCGTCGTCTCCCCGGGGGACACGTCCTCGTTCATCACGAAGGCGTTGTACAGCGCCAGGCTGGAGGGGCACATGTCCGAGGCCGGGAGACCGGCCTCCCCCAGCACCGCTATCCTCTGGTCGAGGAACTGGTTCTTGGCGAGGGCCACCATCACCGTGAAGTTGCCGGACTCGTTCTGCGGGATGTGGAGCAGTTGGAAGTCCGCGGAGAGGTCCCCTCCGACCCTGTTGGCCATCTCCTCTATCTCGAAGTCCATAATCATCTTCAGGCGCCAGTCCGGGACCTGCGGGACTTCCGTGTACCGGACAATCAGGTCCTTCCCGGAAATGCCGATTACGGCCCTCTGCCTGTCGAGGCCGGCCGCCTTCATCGCCGCGGCCAGCGCCCCGGCAGTGCCGCCGTCGATGTTGTAGTCGTCCTCGGCGATCTCAGAGACGAGAAGCTTCAGCGCCGCGGTTATGGCGTAGGCGCCGGACCGCTTCTCGATGCGGACGAGCCTCACGAAGCCTCCGCCCACGTCTATCCCTATGCCGACGCCGCCGGATGCCATGCCGACCTCTCCATTCCGGGAAACGCGGCGCCCGGGCCTTCCGCCGGGCGGCCGCTCATTCCAGCTTCTTGATTTCCTCGGCGGCCAGCGCCGCCCATTCGCTCCCGGCGTACTCCTCCGACACGAATTCGAGTATCGCCCTGGCGAGGCTCCTGTTCCCCGACTCGATGTAGTCCTTCGCCCTGAGCATGAGCCCCTCCACGCGCTCCCTCCCCATGCTCAGCTTGAGGTCTCCGAAGGCGAGCGACACCTCCTTGCCGATGGCCTCGAACCAGGCCGCCAGGCCGCACCCGGCGTAGCTCCTGGAGGCGGCCTCCGCCTCGTCGCGCAGTACCCGGATTTCCGCGAAGTCGTTGAAGAACCTGGCCTTGTCGAACCTCGCGCTCAGGTTCTCCCGCTGCGCGAGCGCCGCCTCCTCAATCCTGCGCACCTCGGCCGCCGCGCGCTTCGCCTCCCGGTGGAACGGGTACTTCGTCACCACCTGGTTGTACTCCGAGAGAGCCTGCCCGGGCAGCCCTTCGCCCACGGCCCGCTGGGCCGATTCGAAATGCCCGAGGACATCCATCTCCGCCTTGGCGAATTCGGTCTGGAAGTGGAGGGAGAACGCGAAGCTCCCGTCCTCGCGGGGGGGCACTATCTGCAGGAAGCGGATCTCCTTGGCCTCGCGCTTCTGCAGGCACGTGACCGACGGGTTGTAGTTGAGGCTTATGAGGCCTCCGCCGCTGCCCCACAGCATGCGTGTCACGCCGTCCTTCTCGAAAGTCCCGGTCATCTCCGAATACGTGTCGCTCGTAGTGATGCCCACCCCCTCCGACACCTTCGCCTGGTCGGGGGAGAACACGAGCCCGGCGAAGTCCACGACGCCCTTGGCGGGCTCGACGACGTAGTCCACGAACAGCTCCCCCCCCTCAATCCTGGCTTTCTGGACGAAGGGGACCCACGACTGCGAGAGGAACTCGAAAATCCTGCCCTTTATCTCGATTCCGCCCTCGGACTTCTTCGGGAAACCCTCGTCTATCGCGGAGAACATCTGGGTCGTGCTGCTCTTCCCCTCCTTCGCCACGAGCATTATCTGCCCGTTCCAAATCATGTCCTTCAGTATGCCCGACTGCCGCACCGAGAGGATTCCGTGGTTGTCGAGCGTCATCCTGAGCTTCTTGCCCTCCAGCTGCGCGTAGATTTGCTCTCCGGACTTCTTGTAGAGCTCGAGCCCGTCGCAGCAGAGGGTTCCCTCCGATCCCGTGAAGAAGACGCCGGCCTCCATGCCCGAGATGTTCTCGGGGGGCAGCGCCTTGAGCGAGATCTCCTGCCATTCGGTGTCGCCGGAAACCGGAATCGACGTGGAAACCCGGCGGTAGAGCGGGTCCCTCTTCTTGAGCCATGTAATCTTGAGGCCTGCGACGCCCTTGATTCCCTCGGTCTTGAGTCTCGCCCTGAACTCGAACATGCTGCCGGTCGATGCGTCTATCGGCGTACCGTAGAGGATTTCGGATTCCGACGCCGGGGACGCGCCCCCGCCCTTGGTCAGAGCGACGTAGTATTCTCCGCTCGGCGCGCCGCCCTTGACCACCGCCACGGAGTCGGACTGCCCGGTGACGCCCGCGAAGCCCGACGGGAAGCCCTCCTTGCCCCCCTCCTCGAAGGAGTAGTTGTCCGTCAGCAGGTTGCCCTCGGGGCTCGCGACCAGCCTTGCCTTGCCGGACACGGCGACGGCGGCGAGCTTCTGGAACGCGAGAAGGCCCGCGACCGCGACCGCGGCGAGGAGGATGAGCCCCACGGGCACGCTGCGCCTCTTCTTCTTCGCGAACGCGGTGAAATCCTCGCCGCCCAGCGCCTGCGACTCGAAGCCCGCGTCCGCTATGTCGGGGATTGAA
>JBFZBV010000256.1:0-13602 GCA_041308285.1 Planctomycetota bacterium
ACGGAATAACCCCGACGATAAGCTTCAACACGGGTGAGGCGCAGAAGGACGAGACCTACTCCGTGACCGTGCACGGCATCTATGACCAGGCGACGTCCGGGCGCATCGACTACTTCTACACGGTGACCTTCTTCGACCTGGACGAGTAGCGCCCCGTCCGGCGCCTACTTCCTGTACGTCTTGATGAAGGCCTCGACCTCGGGGATTCCCCCCTGCAGAATCAGGTATCCGTTGTGCGGCTCGCGTTCGGTTATCTCGCCGTTGACGGGCGTGAGCATCATGCGCTCGACCTCCTTGGGGTCGGTCGTGTGCCCGAGCGTCCAGCCCAGCTTCATGTAGGCGACCTCGGGCAGCATGTTCGCGACCGGGAAGACTCCCAGCTCCATGATGTCCCTGCCGGTGTCGTAGACGTACATCTGCGCGAAGCCCCAGATGGTCTGGACGGCCATGCACATGGCCACGCCCTTCTTGGCCGCGCGCGCCAGGGAGGGGTACAGCGGCTTGTTCACGTGGCCCAGGCCCGTGCCGGCGATTACTATCCCCTTGTACCCGTTGTCCACCAGAGAGTCGATGATGTCGGGCTTCATGTTCGGGTAGTAGTAGACGATGCTGACCTTCTCTTCGAACGCCGTGTCGATTCTGACCTTCCTGTCGGACCTCCGCCTGAGGTAGTCGTCCCTGAGCGGGGTGATCTTCTTCCTGTCGACCATGGCGATTGGTATGTCCGAGATGGTCCGGAAGGTCGACCTGTACGAGGAGTGCATCTTCCTCACCCTTGTCCCCCGGTGCAGGAGGCCGTACTGGTCCGAGGTCGGCCCGAACATGCAGATCATCACCTCGGCGATGTCCGAATGCGCGGCGGTCATTGTGGAGTGGATTAGGTTCATCGCCGCGTCCGACGACGGCCTGTCGGACGACCGCTGCGATCCGACCATCACTATCGGAACCGGGGATTCCTGGACCATGAAGGACAGGATGGCGGCCGTGTGGTGCATCGTGTCCGTGCCGTGGCCTATCACTATCCCGTCCACGCCCTTCTCGATTTCCCTTCCTATGGCCCTGGCAGTCCCGGTCCACTGCTCCGGCGCCATGTTCTCGCTGAACACCCCGTACAGCTTCTCGGTCTCGAGGTTGCAGATTTCCGCGAGCTCGGGCACGGACCCGTACAGCTCTCCGGGCGAGAAGGCCGGGATCACGGCTCCCGTCCTGTAGTCGAGCCTGGAGGCGATTGTGCCTCCGGTCCCGAGCAGCTTGACCTTGGGCTTCTTCGGGTCGAACGGGAACTCCTTCTCGGGAATCTTGTAGTGGGCCTCCTTGTATCCGGCCTCCCGCATGAAGGTGATGGTGTCGTGCCTCAAGCCGACGTTGTAGCCGTTGCGGAGCTTGAGGACTATGTGCTGGGCGTCCGCCGTCTCCGACCTCGGCAGGATTATCCCCGTGAAGTCGCCGCGCGTGGACTTGACCTCGACGTCGCTCCACACGCGCACCCCGAAGTTCTTGAGCGTCGATATGGCCGGCTCCCTGTATCCCTTGTAAGTGTCCGTGTTCACCGCGTCGCTCCAATCCCAATCCGGGAGTCTCCGCGGCGCCGAATCCGGGCGGCCGCGGAATCCCCCCTTCGACGTAAAGTCACATGCCGGAGGGAGCCCCTCCCTTCAGAAGGGCCTTCGCTGCATCCCTGGCCAGCATCGCGCCGTCCACGCGGCAGCGCAGGGCCGACATCGCCCTTCCCATGACGAAGCGGAGCCTCGCGCCGCCCTCCTTGAACTCGATGTCCGAGGCCTCCGCGACCGCCGAGGCCAGCGCCGCGGAAATCTCGTCCCCGGACGCCGGGCTGAGGCCCATGTCCCTGACGATGTCCTCGGCGGTCTCCTCGCGCTCGCAGAGCCTCCGGACGATAATCCTCAGCACCGCGTCCCTGTGTATCTTCCCGCCCGCCTGCAGCGAGAAGACCCTGGCCAGGAATTCCTCCCCCAGCCGCCCGAGGTCGAGGCCCTCGCGCTCGAGCTGCCTGAACCGGTCGGCGAATATCCCCGCCGCGAACCCCGGACTGGCTCCCGAGCGGTCCAGGACCCTGTCGAAGGCGGGGGCGTGCGGCGAAATCGAGAGCTTCTGCGCCAGCTGCGCCGGCACGCCGATTCGCGCGTACCGCTCCAGCCTGGACCACGGCGTCTCCTGCACGGCCGCCCTCGCCTTGCCCATCCTCTCGTCCGAGATGGGTTTCGGAGGCAGGTCCGTGTCCGGGTACATCCTGTCCGGCCCGGGGAGGACCCGTTCGAAGCCGGTCGTGCCGTCCGGCATGGCCTGGCGGGTCTCGCTCGGGACTCCCTTCACGGCCTCGCGCGCCCTGAGGGCGATTTCCCCGGCTGCGGTCGCCGCGTCGTCCCTCGCGCCCCACACGAGCACGGCCGCGTCGCCCGCCGAGGCGCCCAGCGCGCTCCGGACCGCTTTCCACGACTCGGGCGACAGGTTTCCGTCCGGCAGGTCCGTCGTCGCCGCGTTGGGCAGTATGTCGATGCAGGCCACCACCCGGACGCGGTCGCAGAACTCCTGGAAGAAGCTCCGCCCCGGCCCGGTCGAATGCCTCATGAGCCCCTCGAAACCCCGGAGCAGGACGCCGTAGACCCTGCCTCCCTTCTCGAGGGCGTGCAGTATCGGCAGGAACCTGGTCTTGCCGATTTTCTCCGTGAGGTCGGCCTCGGCCGACGAGAAGGATTCGGCCGTGATTTTCCTGCGGGCGAGCTCGTCCCTGATTTCCAGGAGCGCAATCTGGCGGAAGGCCTCGTTGTGCACGAGGGTGGGAATCCTCTTGATGCTCGACACGCCCTTTATCTCGACCCTGGTGCCGCCGCGCACCGAGACGTTGACGTCCTGCCTCGCGGCCCCCGGCCCGGTCCTCATCTTGCGCGTGGAGCGCACCAGCCTCCTCAGGATTTCCCCGACTGCGGCGACGTCCTGCGGCGTCTTCATGTCCGGGTAGGTCACCGTCTCGATGAGGGGCATCCCCAGCCTGTCCGTTATGTAGGTCCGCACGTGCCCTTCGTCCGAGACCTCCCTGCAGGCGTCCTCCTCGAGCCCGAGCTGCCTGATTCGGACCCGGCCGTCGCGGAACGGAATCCAGCCGTCCACGCCGAGAATGGTCGTCCTCTGGAAGCCGGTGGGGATGGACCCGTCCAGGTACTGCTTCCTGGCGATGTGCAGCTCCGAGACGAGGTTCAGGTTGAGGAGGATGGAGACTTCCAGCGCAATGTCCAGGGCGTCCTCGTTCATCGCGAAGGGAGGCGTGTCGTCGAATTCGTAAGTGCAGACCGTCCTCTTGTTGATTTGGTAGATGATTTCCTTCCGCGTCTTGAACTCCATGAGGGCGGTGCCGTCGTACTCGCCGAGTTCGGAGAGCGTGGGCCGCATGTGCCTCAGAATCTCCGCGTCCCAGAGCGTGGAGTAGATTCCCGCCGGACAGCGGCAGAAGAGCTTCTTCTTGGTGAGGACCTGCTGGTGAATCTCGAGGCCGGAGATCATCCCGACCTCCTCGTAGAAGGAGGCCGGCGTTTCGGAAAGCGGAATATACTTCATCTGAGCCACCTTCCGGAAGACATGCGGGCGAATCGAAGCGATTCGGACTCCGCCGCGCGGAGCCCCGCTCCGTGCGCTTCTCAACAGTCGTAGTAAAGCTCGAACTCGAAGGGATGCGGCCGCCTGAGTATTTCAGAGCATTCCGTCTCCCACTTGAAGTTCGTGTACGTGTCCAGGAGCTCCCTTGTGAAGACCTCCCCGCGCAGCAGGAAATCCTCGTCGCGGCGCAGAGCCTCGACCGCCTCCTCGAGGGACCTCGGAAGGGGCACAATCTGCGCCCGGCGCTCCGGAGGCCACTTGAAGATGTCCTCGTCGAACGGCCCGCAGCCCGTCCTGGCCGGGTCCAGCTCCCTTTCGACGCCGTCGAGGCCCGCCATGAGCATCGCCGCCATCGCGAAGTACACGTTGCAGGTCGCGTCCGGAGGCCTGTATTCGATTCTCTTCTCGGCCGGATCGACCGCGTACTTGGGCACCCTGATTGCCGCCGAGCGGTTCGCCAGCGAGAAGAACAGGTTGACCGGGGCCTCGTAGCCGGGCACCAGGCGCTTGAAGGAGTTGGAGCTCGGGTTCGTGAAGGCCGTCAGCGCCCTGCCGTGGTCGAGGACTCCCGAAACGTAGGCGAGCGCGACCTTGCTGAGCCCGGCGTAGCCGCCGGAATCGTAGAACACCGGCTTCCCGGACCTGAAGAGGTGCTGGTGGAAATGCATCCCCGAGCCCGCCTCGCCGAACAGCGGCTTGGGCATGAAGGTCGTCGTGGCCTGGGCTTCGTGCGCGCACATCCGCGCGAAGTACTTTATTATCTGGCACCTGTCCGCGCTCTCGACCAGGCCGCCCATGGGCATCTCGATTTCGCACTGTCCGAGCTCGCCCACCTCGTGGTGGTGGTACTTGACGGGAATGCCCGACGCAATCAGCTCGGCGCATATCCTCTCCCTGACGGCCGAGCACAGGTCGGCCGGCGGGCAGGCGTGGTAGCCGGAGTTCTTCCTCAGGGGGACCAGCTGCATCGGGTTCCGGATGGGTTCGATTTCGGCCAGGTACGTGCACGAATCGTTCCGGACCTCTACGCGGCGGAAGACGTAGAATTCGAGCTCCGGCCCCCACCTGGACGAATCCGCCGCCTTCTGCGAGGCGAGATGCTTCTCCGCCCGCCGTGCCACGGCCCTCGGATCCCGCTCGTAGGGAGCGCCGGTGTCCGCATGGGCGAGGTTGCATATCACGCCGAGCGTCCTCCTGCCGTGGAAGGGGTCGAGGAACGCCGCGGCCGGGTCCGGCTTCATCAGCATGTCCCCGGATTCGAGCCTCGTGAATCCCACCGAGGATCCGTCGAATCCTACGCCCTTCTCCGCGACATCGCGATTGAATGCCGCGGCGGGGATTGTCAGGTGCCTCCACCTCCCGTTCAGGTCCGTAATCTTCAGGTCCACGCTCTCTATGGCCGATTCCGCGATGAAGGCCATCATCTCGTCGATGCCGGAGAACATCCCAGCCTCCGAAAAAAAAACCCGAAGGACCGTCCAATATAACCTCGGCCGCTGCGGTCCGGAACCGAAAACCGCCGGCCGGCCCCGTCGAAAATCCCGGCCCCGAGGCCCCTGGATTCCGCCCCCCCACGAACCAAGCCGGGCGCCGCTTCGCTCGGGAGGCGGTGGTGGGGGGGTTCGTTGAGGGTGTTCTGCCGCAGGAGGAGTCTCAGATTCGCCGCAGGCTCTCCAGCGCCCTGCCGTGCTCGCCCGTGTCGGTGCGGCGCAGGAAATCCACCAGGAAACGGACTTCCTCGGTGAGATCCTTGCGCGAATCGAGCGCGGCGAGGGACTCGCTGTAGTGGGCGTCCGTCTTCCACATCGTCCTGTACGCATCCTTCAGGGCGCGGATGCGCGTCTCGTCGAATCCCAGCCTCTCGACCTTCACCACGTTCACGCCCCGCACGCGCGCGGGGTTGCCCTCGACTATCATGTACGGGGGCACGTCCCTGACAATCCTGGTGAGCCCCCCGATGAACGACATCCTGCCGACGGTCGTGAAATGGTGCACGCCCACCGCGCCGGAGAGCTGCGCGTGGTCCTGAATCGTGACGTGCCCCGCCAGAAGGACGTTGTTGGCCATCACGATGTTGCTGCCTATCGTGCAGTCGTGGGCCACGTGCGAGCAGGCCATGAAAAGATTGCTGTCGCCGATTGACGTTATGCCGCCGCCCTTGGCCGTGCCCTTGTTGACCGTGATGTGCTCTCGGAACGTGTTGTCGCTGCCGATGACGAGCCTGCTGTCCTCGCCGACGAATTTCAGGTCCTGCGGGGCGGTGCCGACCACTGCGTGGGGGAAGAACAGGTTCCGGGCCCCTATCTCCGTCCTGCCGTCCATCACCACGCCGGCCATGAGCACGGTTCCAGCGCCGATGGAGACCAGTTCGCCAATCACGCAGTTCGGGCCGACTTTGACGTCGTCGGCCAAACTGGCCTTCGGATGTACCGTGGCTGTGGGATGAATCTCGGGCATATCGGGGAAAAAAGCCGCACTCGCGGCCCCTGAAACTCGCTTCCTCCGGCTGTCCGGCGAGAGCTAGGATAACCCAAAGGGCCTCAAAATCAAGTGGCTACTCGTCGTCGACCATTATGAATCTCAGCTCCGCCTCCGTGCAGAGCCTGCCGTCCACCTCGGCGCGGGCCGACACCTGGGCCGTCCGCGACTTGACCTTGCCTGCCGTCACCGTCATCAGGAGCCTGTCCCCGGGCCTTACCGTCCGACGGAAGCGGACGTCGTCAACCGACAGTATCAGGGAAATGCGTCCCTCGTAGTTCTTGCTGCGCAGCAGGAGCACTCCGGCCAGCTGGGCCATGGCCTCCACCTGGAGGACGCCCGGCATCAGCGGATCGCCGGGGAAGTGCCCCTCGAAGAACGACTCGCTGGCTGACACGTTCTTCACCCCCGTGGCGCGCTCCTCCGAGCATTCCACGATTCTGTCGACGAGCAGGAAGGGGTACCTGTGCGGCAGGATGCGCCTGATTTCGTTGATGTCCATCATGAGGGGCTCGGGCTTGCAGGCCGACGAGATTATCTTCCTGACCAGCAGGTGGTTCAGCCTGTGGCCGGTCTTGCGCGCGAAAACCGCCCCCTCTACGGGGGCCCCCGCCAGCCACAGATCGCCCAGGAGGTCCAGGACCTTGTGCCTCGCGCACTCGTCGGGGAACCTGAGATTCCCGCCGCGGATGCCGCCGTCCCTCCCGACCACCACCGTGTTCTCGACGTTCGCGCCGCGCCCGAATCCGAGGTTCCTCAGGGCCGCTACTTCCTCCTCGAGGCAGAACGTCCTCGCCCTGCCCGGCCCGTCCCTGAAGGTCCCGGATCCGCTCCGGTAGGTGTATCTCTGGTGCCTGAGGAGGGGATTGTCGTACCGGAGCACGTAGGAGACTTCCAGCCCGGCCCGCGCGTCCGGGACCGCGCAGGCGGTGCAGTCGCCTTCGGAAATCATCACCGGCCTGAGCACCACGAGCTTCTTCCGCTCCTCCGGGAGGGCGCGAAGCCCGAGTCCCCCGAGCAGATCCTCGAACTCGGCCGAACTCCCGTCCGCACCGGGCACCTCCAGGCCGTCCATCTCTATGACGAGGTCGTCGATGCCGAGCCCCGCGCAGGCCGCCAGGAGGTGCTCCACCGTCTGGACTTCCACGCCGCCCTTGGACAGCACGGTCCTCCTGGACTGGCGATCGTCCACCCAGTCAATCAGCGCCGGCACCTCCGGCTTTCCCGGGAGGTCCGTCCTGCGGAACACCACGCCGGTGCCCCCCGCGGCGGGATGGAAGCGGAGGTTCACCCTGCAGGCCGTGTGGAGGCCTGCTCCGAAAAAGGCGCCTTCCCTGGCTATGGTGTGCCTTTGTTCCATGGCGGCACGGGCGGCCCGCCCCGGGGGGGGCGCCGCCCTAGTTCTTCTTCTCCTCTCCGGATCCGCCTTCCTTCTTCCCCTCGTCCTTCTTGGTCTCGTCTTTCTTGCCCTCTTCCTTGCCCGGTTCCTTGTCTCCTCCGTCCGGCGGCTTCCCGGAGTAGGCCAGGTTGAGCTCCTTCACTATGTCGTCCGTAATCTCGAACTCCGTCTTGAAGTACAGGACGCTGCGGGAGTTCACCTTGAAGGTGAGCTCGGTGTGTGTGTCGCACTCGACCTTCTCGGTCTCTATCTTGAGCACCATCATGAACCCGTGCGCGGAGGCGTAGTCCGAAATTTTCTTGAGTATGTCCTCGTAGATTTCCTCGGTCGCCTTGAGGAGCCTGCGGGTGATTTCCATCTTCGCGAGCTTCTCGTCCGTCTCGAGCTCCTTCCTCTTGCGGAGGACGTCGCTCTTGATTTTGAACCACTCCTTGGTGTTCTTCACGACCAGGTCGGATTCCTTCTCGAGCTCGTCCGCCTCCTTCTTGAGCTTCTCGAGCTTGGCGTTCTCCTCGCCCTGGAAGGCTTCGATTTCCTTCTCCATTGTCTTCGACCGCTCGTACTGCTCGAAGACCTTCTTGAGGTTCACGAATCCGATTTTCGGGGTCTGGACCTGGCCGGCCTCGGCGGCGAACAGGGTCTCGCCCCCCGCCAAGAGGAGGCACAACGTGATGCCTGCGGCGACTGCGTACCTGAGTTCCATGTTTTCCTCCTAAAATCCGTTTCGGTTCCGCTGGGCTACGGGGTGAAGGATTCGGTGCCCCTCTGGCTCGCGGATTCGAACTTGAGATACTCGTACATGAACGTCAGATTCAGGATTTTCGTGGGCCCGTTCCTGTGCTTGGCAATCATGAGCTGCGTCTTGCGCTTCTCCTCCGAAGCCTCCTCCATCTCCTTTCCCGCGTAATAGGCCGGCCGGTGGAGGAACATGATGAGGTCCGCGTCCTGCTCGATTGCCCCGGACTCGCGAAGGTCGTGCAGCCTGGGCGTATGGTCGTCCCGCCGCTCGACCGACCGGTTGAGCTGCGCTATGGCCACCACCGGGATGCGGAGGTCCATCGCCATGTTCTTGAGCCCCCTCGAGATGTTGGATATCTCCTGCTCGCGGCTGTCGTTCTTGCCCCTGCGGCCCTCCATGAGCTGCAGGTAGTCGACTATGACGAGCGAGATGTCCTCCTTGGACTTGAGCAGCCTCGCCCTCGTCTTGGCGGCGAGCAGCGAAAGGCCGGCGGTGTCGTCGATGTAGATCGGCGCGGAAGACACGTATCCTGCCGCGTCCACCAGCCTGTCCCACGTGTTGCGGTCGAACACGCCCTTCATGACGTTCTGCGTGTTGACCCTCGCGTAGGAGCAGAGGATGTTCTGGGTTATCTGCAGCTTGTTCGTCTCGAGACTGAACACCAGGACGCCCTTCCTCTGGCGGACGGCGATGTTTGCGGCGATGTTGAGCGCGAAGGACGTCTTCCCCATCGACGGGCGGGCCGCTATGACCGCCAGCTGCGACGGGTGCAGCCCGTTCGTCAGGTCGTCGAGATCGGGGTAGCCGGTCATCACGCCGAGGCCGAGGTTCTTGCCCTCGTGCTTGGCCTCTATGATGTCCATCGTCTCGGTGAGGATGTCCTTTATCCTCGAGACGTCCGATCCCTCCCACTTCTTGAACGCGTCGAAGAGCTGCTGCTCCCCCCAGTCGCGAATCTCCCGCGCCGGCATGCCCGCCCTCTGGATCTCCGACTGGATGTTGACGCACGTGCGGGACAGATTGCGCAGGAAGGCCTTCTCGATGACGATGTCCGCGTAGTACTCCACGTTCGCGGCCGAGTACAGGTCCCCGACCAGGTTCCCGAGGGCCGATTCCCCGCCGACCTTCTCGAGGACGCCCTTGCGCTCGAGCCGCTCCTTGAGAAGGATGAAATCTATCCTCCTGTCCTCCTCCGCCATCTCCAGCATGGTCTCGTAGATGACTCGGCAGGACGTGCTGTAGAAGTGATCGGGGGTTAGCTTGGAGGCCACGGCGAACAGCGCCTCGTTGTCCTCCATTATCGCCCCGAGGACGGACTGCTCCGCCTCCGCATTCTGCGGCGGCATCGAAGCGGGAATCGCACCAGGCATCTCCTGTCCGGTCTCCGACATGCCACCCTCGTTCTCCCCGGCCGATGCCGGGGGAAGGGACCGTTTCACTCGGGCGCCTTCTCCTCGCCCTTGTCCTCGACCACCCAGACCTTCACCTCGGCCTCGACTTCCTCCGCGAGCGCCACCTTCACGTTGAAGACGCCGAGCTCCTTGAGCGGCTCCTCGAGCTTCACGGTCTTCGGGTCGATCTTGAATCCCTCCCTGGCCAGCGCCTCGGCCACCGCGGCCCCGTCCACCGATCCGTAGAGGTGGCCCTCCTCGTTGGCCTTCGACGCTATCGTGCATGAAGCCGAGGCGAGCTTGCCGGCGAGGGCGCGGAGTTCCGCCATCATGGCCTCGCGCTCCTTTGCCGCCTTCTTCCTCTCCGACTCGAGCCGCTTCACGTTCACGTCGCTCACGTGGACGGCGAGCCCCTGCGGCAGCAGGTAGTTCCTCGCGTAGCCCGGGGCGACCGACACGACGTCGCCCAGCTTGCCGAGCGAGGGGACGTCCTTTCTGAGAATCAGGTTGATTGCCATTTCAGTTCTCCATAATCCGGCCGGCCTGGGCGCGGGCGGCCGCCGGAGGGGACTCCGACAGGACCGCCGGGCATCCTGGCGCCGCTAGCCCACGAACGGAAGAAGGGACAGGAACCTTGCGTGCTTCACCGCCTTCTTCACAAGCCGCTGGTGTTTCGCGCAGTTCCCGGACCTCTTCCTCGAGAACAGCTTGCCCCTGGCCGTGCAGAGCTTCTTCAGCATCTGCACGTCCTTGTAGTCCACCTCGTCCCTGGACCTGCAGAACCTGCACCTCGTCTGCTCCTGGTACTTCTGCGGCTTCTGCTCGCGCCTTCCGCCCTTCTTCGGCCCGTCGTAGTCGTGGAAGCTTCTGTTTCCTTGCACTTCGTCCTCCTGCTAAAAAGGAACGTCGTCCTCCGGTATGCCCATGTCCTCCTTGTACCTCTCCTCGTCGAGCTCCACGGGCGTCTTGCCCGGCGGCTCCTTCGGCGATTCCCCCCGGTCCTCGGGCGGAGGCCCGAGGAACTGGAAGTTGCTGCCCACGACCCTCAGCTTCGAGCGCTTCTGCTTGTCGGGGGTCTCCCAGGTGTCGAGCTCGAGCCTGCCCTCGATGAATATCTGCCTGCCCTTCTTCATGTACTGCGAGATAATCTCCGCCTTCTTCTGCCACATTATCACCGTGACGAAGCAGGTGTCTTCCTTCTTCTGCCCGTCCGCGGTCGTGTAATTCCTGTTCACCGCCAGGCCGAACTCCACCACCGCAGTCCCGTTCTGGGTGTACCGGAGCTCCGGGTCCCTCGTGAGGCGGCCGATGAGAAAGACCTTGTTGAGGTTAGCCATCTTGACCTCCCTTCGAAAACCGCCCTGCGCCGGCTGAAGCGGCCGGGCACGCGGGCAGGCCTACGCATCGCGCCTGGGTCCGTCCCCTTCATCCTCCCTGGGGAACCTCGGCCTCCGGTGCCCATCGCCCCCGTCCGGCCCGCCGCGGAAGTCGCTGTCTTCCTCGGGCGTGTCGCCGGGCCTCCTTATGGTTATCTTCTCGAACGGCCGGTCGCACTTGAGCAGCAGCATCCTGAGGATGATGCCCGACAGCTCGACCTCTCTCTTGACGGGGCTCACTTCGGACGGGTTCATCTTGAAGAACGAAAGGAGGTAGACGCCCTTGTTCTGCTTCTTGATTTCGTACGCGAGCTTCCTCTCGTCCCACTTCTCGAACAGGACTATCTCGGCGTTGTGCGACTCCAGGAGCTTCCTCACGTCGCCCGAGACCTTGGCCCAGTCCTTGCCCGCGGACGAAGCCTTGAGAATGAACATGCCTTCGTAGAGCCTCTTCCCGTTATCCGCCTCGCTGGTTTCCATCTCCGTCATTTCTCCTAAACTCGCCGCCTTCCACGTCGGCGGCGTTGAACCTGTTCATGCACGAATCAATGCCTTCCGTGACCCACGCACTCACGGCGTCGCACGCCCTTGCGACCGCCGAATCCACGAGCCCGGCCTCTTCCCCTGAAAATCTCCCGAGAACGAACTCGGCCCCGCCCCGGGCCGGGTCCCGGCCTATGCCTATCTTGAGCCTCGGGACATCCTCCGTCCCGAGCTCCGCCATGACCGACAGCAGCCCCTTGTGGCCCCCGCTTCCGCCGCCGGGCCTCGCCCTGAGCTTCCCCAGCGGAAGGTCCATGTCGTCCATCACGACCAGCACGCCGGAAGGCTCGACCTTGTAGAACAAGGCCGCGCCGGCCACCGCCTGGCCCGACAGGTTCATGTACGTCCTCGGCTTGAGGAGCAGGACCCGCTCGGCCCCGATTCTCGTCTCCGCCGATTCCGCCTTGAACTTCGACGCCCGGAACTGCGCCTGCCCCGACGCCGCGATTCGGTCCACCACCATGTATCCCGCGTTGTGCCTCGTGCCGGCGTAGCCGGCGCCGGGGTTTCCCAGTCCGGCGACTATCTTCATCGCAAACCCGTGAACCAGACCGCCGGCGCGCCCTCCGCCCGGCGGATGCCTGCGCCGCGAGGCTACTTCTCCTTGTCTTTATCCTTCTTTTCCTTCTTCTCCTTCTCCTTGTCCTTCTCCTTTTCGCCGCCCTCCTCTTCCTCCTCATCCTCCTTCTTCCTGCCTATGAGCTCGGGCTCCTTCATCTCCTCCGGAGCCGGCGCGGCCGCGGCCTCTTCCAGCTTCGGCGGCTGCAGCGAGCAGACGACCAGGCCCGGGTCCTCCTTCACCTTCACGCCCTCCGGCAGGACGATGCGCGAGATGTTGAGGGTGTCCCCGATTTTGAGCTCCGACACGTCGAGGAGGAGCTTCTCGGGAATGGCCGAGGGCAGGCAATGGATGGTCAACGTCCTGAGGGGCTGGTCCAGCCTGCCGCCGTCCTTCTCGCCCGCCGGCGTGCCGTGCAGCTCGACGGGGACGTGGACTTCGATTTCCTTCGTGGCGTCTATCTTCTGGAAGTCGGCGTGGATTATGTTCTCCTGGTAGACGTCCATCTGGACTTCCTTCAGGACCGTCATGATGCTGCCGCTGCCGTCTACCTCGAGCGAGAAGATTCGCTGTCCCCGCGATATCTCCTGCCTCAGGTCCCTATGGGGCACCCACAGGTGCTGCGTCCCGACGTTCAGGCCGTACAGCACGACCGGCACCTTGCCCTCGCGCCTCAGCCTCCTGGACGCCAAGGTCCCGGTCTTGTCCCTGGTCCTTGCCTGCAAAACACCTTGCTCTGACATCTTCTATCCCTCAAGATCACTATATTTCGAACAGCTGGCTAATGGACTCGCTCATGTGGATTCTCCGTATGGCCTCCGCCAGCAGCGGGGCGACGGAAAGCACTTTCAGGTTGGGGATGTCCTTCCCCTCGGTCGGTATCGTGTCGGTCACGAAAATCTCGTGTATCGGGGCGCCCGAGAGCCTCTCCACCGCCGGGCCGCACAGCACCGGGTGCGTGGCGCCGACGTATATCTCCCTGGCCCCGCGGTTGAGCAGTATGGTGGACGCCTCGGCCACCGTTCCGCCCGTGGCGAGCATGTCGTCGACCATGATAACCGCCTTGCCGGAGACGTCGCCGATTACGTTGTAGACCTCGGCGGCCTCGGGGGAGACGCGGCGCTTGTCGACTATCGCGAGGTCGGCCTTCAGGGACTTCGAATACGCGCGGGCCATCTTCACCCCGCCCACGTCCGGGGCCACGACGGCGGCGTTCGGAATCGCCATTTCCTTGAACTTCCGCAGGAACACGGGCGAAGAATGCATGTGGTCCACCGGTATGTCGAAGAATCCCTGAATCTGGGGGGCATGGAGCTCCATGGTCAGGACCCTGTCCGCGCCCGCGGTCGTAATGAGGTTGGCCACGAGCTTCGCTGTAATCGGCACCCTGCCCTCGTCCTTGCGGTCCTTCCTGGCGTAGCCGAAGTAGGGGACGACAGCGGTTATCCTCGCCGCCGAGGCCCGCTTGAGGCAGTCGATCAGGATGAGGAGCTCCATCAGGTTCT
>JBFZBV010000257.1:0-3767 GCA_041308285.1 Planctomycetota bacterium
CGTCCGAGTCCACGCCCGTGAACCGCGACTCGAATTCCGAGTAGCGTTCGCGGATTTTCTTGAAACCTTCGTTGATTTCCGCGAGCAGCCCCAGGTCCAGACCGGTCTCGTACTTCGTTCCCTTGAGCATGGCCACGAACGTCTCGGTCGGGGGCTGCGACGTCCCCAGCGAGAACGAGGATATGGCGGTGTCGATGATTCGGGCCCCCGCCTCAATCCCCTTTATGTACGCCGCGGAAGCCATGCCGGAGGTGTAGTGGCAGTGCAGGTGCACCGGCAGCCCCACCTTCTTGCAGAGCATTCCGACGAGTTTCTCGGCGTCGTAGGGGGACAAGAGGCCCGCCATGTCCTTGATGCACAGCGTGTCGCAACCCAGTTCCCTGAGCCTCGAAGCCACGTCCACGAAGTATTCCAGGGTATGCACAGGCGATAAGGTGTAACTCACCGCCCCTTCGGCTACGGCCCCGGCTTTCTTCACCGCTCTAATCGCAGTCTCGAGATTCCTTGTGTCGTTCAAGGCGTCGAAAACCCTGAACACGTCGATGCCGGCCCGGTGCGCCGTCCTTACGAAGGCCTCAACGACATCGTCGGCGTAATGGCGGTAGCCGACGATGTTCTGGCCGCGCAGCAGCATCTGGAACCTGGTCTTCGGCATGAGCCTCTTGAGCGTTCTAATGCGCTGCCAGGGGTCTTCGCGCAGGAATCGCATGCAGGTGTCGAATGTCGCGCCGCCCCACATCTCAACGGACCAGAAGCCGACCTTGTCGACTTCGGCCGCAAGCGCCTCCATGTCTTCCGTGCGCATTCTGGTCGCAACCAGGGATTGGTGCGCGTCACGGAATATCGTATCCGTGATTCTCACCGCGCTACCGTCCAAGTCGATTCTCATGGGTCCTCGATTCGAGTTCGCGTCTAGAGCGGAATATTGCCGTGCTTTCTTGGGGGCCTCGACTCCCTCTTGCCGAAAAGCGTCTCGAGCATGCTTATGAGCCTCGGACGCGTCTCCCTCGGCTCGATTACGTCGTCGAGGTAACCCCGGGCCGCCGCGATGTAGGGGTTGGCGAATTTCCTCCTGTATTCGCTGGTCAGTTCCTCCTCTTTCGCAGCCCTGTCCTGGGCCAAATCCATCTCCTTCTTGAATACTATCTCCACGGCGCCCTGGGGGCCCATGACGGCGATTTCCGCCGTCGGCCACCCGAGGTTCAGGTCCGCGCCGATGTGCTTGGAGCACATGACGCAGTAGGCGCCGCCGTAAGCCTTGCGAGTCACCACGGTGAGCTTGGGCACGGTCGCCTCGCTGAAAGCGTAGATGAGCTTGGCGCCGTTGCGGATAATCCCCTGGTGCTCCTGGTCCGTGCCGGGCAGGAACCCGGGCACGTCCACGAAGGTGATGAGCGGTATGTTGAAGGCGTCGCAGAATCTGACGAACCGCGCCGCCTTTATTGACGCGTTGATGTCCAGGGTCCCGGCCAGCATGCTGGGCTGGTTGGCCACGATTCCGACGCTGTGGCCGTTCAGCCTGGCGAAGCCGACTATCATGTTCTGGGCCCACCCCGCGTGGACCTCGAGGAAGGCCCCGTCGTCCATCACGTGGGTAATCACCCTCTTCATGTCGTACGGCTGGTTGGGCGTTTCCGGCACGACCGTGTCGAGGTCGGCGTCCATCCTGCCCGGGTCGTCCTCGGGAGCGAGCCTGGGGGGCGTCTCGAGGTTGTTGCTGGGCAGGTAGCTGAGCAGTTTCTTGAGCGTGTCTATGGAGTCCTGCTCGTCCTCGCAGGCGAAGTGGGCGACGCCCGACTTCTGCGAGTGGGGGTAGGCGCCGCCGAGGTCGTCGAACGTGACGTCCTCGTTCAGGACCGACTTTATGACCTTCGGACCGGTGATGAACATGTGGCTGGTCTTCTTGGTCATGATTATGAAATCCGTGATTGCGGGGGAGTAGACCGCCCCGCCGGCGCAGGGGCCCATTATCACGGAAATCTGGGGTATCACGCCCGACGCGTTCGTGTTCCGGAAGAAGATGTCCGCGTATCCGCCGAGCGACACCACGCCTTCCTGTATCCTCGCGCCGCCGGAGTCGTTGAGCCCCACTATCGGCGCCCCGTTCCGGACCGCGAGGTCCATCACCTTGCATATCTTCGCCGCGAACGTCTCGCTCAGCGACCCGCCGAACACGGTGAAGTCCTGGGCGAAGCAGTACACGAGCCGGCCGTCGATGCGGCCGTAGCCCGTCACGACGCCGTCGCCCAGAATCTGCTTCTTGTCCATGCCGAAGTCGGTGGCGCGGTGCGTGACGAACCTGTCGAATTCGACGAAGCTTCCCTGGTCGAAGAGATATTCGAGCCGCTCCCTTGCGGTGAGCTTGCCTTTTTCGTGCTGCTTCTCAATCGCCTCCAGACCGCCGCCGAGGAGGGATTCCGCCCTCATAGCCCCGAGATCGGCCACTTTCTGAACGGACGATGGCGCCTCTGGCATCAGCTCCCCCCACGCCGCCGGCCCCGGTCATTTCGCGGTTCTGCGCTTGGCCCGGCGGATAAGTCAAATAAATTGATAGCAGGCAAATGTTTTACCAAGTATAAAAACAATAATCCCTTAATATACCAGGTCGTGCGGGGAATGCAAGAAACTTTTCCGTGGAAATCAATTTCCGGGGAAAAGGTGCGCTGGCCTGTAAACCTGGACGCCGGAACCGTTTGTGCCGAGGTAGACCTCGCGGAAACCGGCCGGGGCGGACGCCAGCCTGAGGTCGTCGAGCAGGAGCCCGGAGTTGCCGACGTTCCTGTGGACCCATGAAGTCCCAATCCTCGAGGCCAGCCCCGCCGCCGTGGCGATATGCACGTCGCCGCTGTCGGCCACAGCCACCGACCTCGCGTCGTCCGACAAAAGCGCGTGCGAGGCGGCCGTGTGCGGGGTCCATGCGGAGCCGTCGAACTCGGCGGCGCCGAGAGGCGTGGCGACCCAGACGGAAGACGATCCGAATGCCACGGACCTGATTGCGGCGGACGGGAGGCCGTCCGCCGTCCCGTAGGAAATCCACGACGCCCCGTCCCACATGAACAGGCCTTCCGTGGTTCCGGCCCAGACGCGGTCGAGGCCGTCGACGCCTATGCAGTTCACGGACAGCCCCGTGAGACCCTCGGCGGCGCCGTGGTTCACGAACGCCGCAGCGCGGTCGAACCTTGACACGCCGTTGCCCGTGGCGAGCCAGAGGCCGCCTGCGGAATCCGTGTCGATGCCGTTGACCGCGTTCGAGGGGATGCCGCTGTTGGACGTGCTGAACGAGAGCCAGCCGCCGGAGGCGAACCTGTCCAGCCCCGCCGGAGTACCAATCCACGCCGTACCGTCCGAGTCCACGGCAATCGCGCGGCACCTGCCGTCGCTCAGGGTCCCGGCCGAGGCCTTCCACTCGGCCCAGGTCCCGCCGTCGTTGCGGCCGAGACCCGCCTCGGTCCCAATCCAAAGCCGGCCCAGGGAATCCGCGCACGCGCAGTTCACGACGTCGGAGGGAAGCCTGGCGCTGTTGAGGCGGCTGCCGACCCAGCCGGACGAGCTCAGGCGGTCGAGCCCTCCGGCCGATCCCACCCACGACGCGAGTCCGGTCGGGGCGAGGCACGACAGCGTGTCGTCGGACTGAATGTCGGGAGCCGCGTAGGCCGTCCAGAGACCGCCGCCGAGGCGCGCGAATCCCGCCGCCGTGGCGCACCATACGGCGTCGAGCGGATCGACCGACACGTCGCGTACCAGGTTGTGAGGAAGGTCGGTGGTCC
>JBFZBV010000258.1:0-4137 GCA_041308285.1 Planctomycetota bacterium
CCCGGCTCAGGCCCTCGCCCGGCTCGATATGGAGCAGGCGCAGGACGTGCACGAGCCAGACGAACAGGGCGAAGCCCGCAATCCTCACGAGCACCCCGAGGTGCTTCCACATGGTCTTGCGGACCACGGAGAAGCTCAGATCGGCCGCGTTCCCTTCCTTGTAGAAGCAGAACGTCTGGTAGTCCAAGCCGGAAGGGAGGTCGATTGCCGACGCCCCCGCCTCTCCGGCCTTGTCCCTCGGAACGAGCTGCCCGGCCTCCTCCTGCTCCAGCGCCCTGGCGCCGGCCGAGGGCCTCTGCAAGCTCAACGGGGGACCCTGGTCCTCGGTCAGCGCCCTTGCGAAGCCCGGGGCCTCGTCGGCCTTGCGATCAGCCTCGGCGTTCTGGAACTCCCACACGTTGCTCTTGAACCTGCGGATGCGGTCGCGCTCCTCGGACTGCTTCTGCTGCTCCTGGGTGAGGAGCGTCCTCGCCACCTCGTCGAGCCTGCGCTGGAACTCGGAAATCTGGTCGCGCTGCTTGCGCAGCTCCTGGAGGTTGGTCGCCATTTCGTTGTTGTCGACCCCTTCCCTCTGCGCTTCGCCCTGGCGCGAGATGGCCTGATCGTTCATGAGGCTCGCCCTGCTTTGCTGCACGCCGATGTTCTCGAGCGCCCGGCGCTTCTCCTGCCTCCCGGCCTTCTCGGACTCGATGATTTTCCAGAGGTCCTTGGTCTCGGCAATCTCGGACTCGGTCTTGAGGCGCCCGATGACGGCCACGTCGACGATTTCGTCCATGTCGGTCGAGAAGTTGTAGTACTCGAACTCGGCCGGGGCCCTGACCGTCCAGTATATTTTCCTGAGCTTCGCGGCGAGGTCCGGCGCGGTCCTCGGGTGCTCCAGGGAGACCGAATGCAGGTTGGACAGCGCGTGGTACTTGCGCATGAAGTACACGTCCACGAAGAAGGAGATGTCGCCGCTCGCCCCCTTGGGAAGCGGGACGAGAATCGACGATTCCGATTCCGGGACCACCGCCGGCCTCCTCTGCACGCCGGCGACGACCAGCCTCACGAGCGCCGATTTCCCGGGGAGCACCAGCGGCAGGAACTGGCGGAGGTGGTTCTTCACCCTGAACCTCGCAAGGTTCCAGGACGTCCCGTCCGCGTTTATCACGGTCTGCATTTCCAGGGACTCGAGGATGATGTCGATGATCTCGCCCGCCTCGTGCCTCAGGAGCTTGAACGACGCGGCCCAGTCCTTCTTCTCGACCTGGTAGATGAAGTCGATTTCCCCGGCCGAAACGTTCGGCGGGGTGAAGAAGTCCTCGCCGCCGAGCCCCTTGGCAAGGCCGAAGGTCTCGGATTCGGCGAGCATGGCGGACGCGTCCCCGCGCTGGACCAGGATGTGGCCCGAGTCGCGCTCCGTGCCCTCGATTTCCAGCCTGGGCATCCAGGTCGCCGCGTCCTTGTCGGGGTAGCCGTGCTGGAAGTAAGCGCCTACCTTGAGCTCGCCCAGGAAGCCCTTCTGGAGCTTAATCTCGAATCTCCTGGCCGGCCCGGAGGGGTCCTTCACGTCCTCCCACGTCACCTCCCTCAGGTTCGGGCAGGTTATCTCGAGCCGCTCGGGGTCGATCCAGGCGGGCAGCCGGAACTTCACGGACTTCGCAGGGGCTGCGTCGGACCTGAAATTCAGGAAGAAGCCGTACTCGACCGCGTCGGGGCCGAAGAGGGCGTGGATTGCCCATTTGCACGTCAGGGCTGGCTTCCGCTCCTTCACCTCTATCCTGCCCTCGTACCCGGGCTCGCCGAACTCGAGCGCGAGGCCCGCGATTCGCGCGAACTCCGCGCCGCCCTTGCGCGCCTCCTGCTGCTGCGGCTGCGGCGTCCCGGGCGCGGACTCGGATGCGATGAAGTAGCCGAACATGTCCGAGAGCGCAGCGGTCTTAATCCCCTTGAGGTCCGCGGTCGCGAGCTCGAGGGCCGACGAGGACTGGACGAAAATCCCCCCGCGCTGGTCCTTGAACCCTGCGAAGTCCAGCCTGGGCAGGCCGATGGACGCCCCCGGCGCAGGCCCGTCCATGAGCACGGTAATCGCCCCCTGGCCCGAGAGGCCCCTCTCGAGGTTGATGTGGATGGTCTGCGCCTTCTCGCCCTGCTCGACCCACCAGTCCTTGATGCCGTCGGCGAGAACCTGCCGGACCGCGAGGCCCGCGGGAATCGCGGCGGAGAACGAATAGGTCCGCAAATCGCGCGATTCGACCGCCGCGAAGGCCTTCACCTTGACTTCGTTCTCCGTGACCCACGCGTAGATGAAGGTCCTCGCCCTCAGGTCGGGTTCGGCCGCAGTCTGGGCGTAGCGGAGCCCGGCCGGCCTCTGCGAGAAGCGGTACGCGATTCTCGCGTCCCAGTCGCGGAACCGGTTGTAGTCCGGCAGTGACTTGGGGTCGACCTGAATCATGTTCGGGTGCTCGGTCACCCCCAGGCGCAGCACGGGGTCTCCCGCAATCGCCACCCTGCCCTTCTCCTGGACCACGTCGAGCGGCCTGATGACGGGCACGGGCCTCGTCTCGGCGGGCTCGGCCTCGCTGCGCTCGGCGTATATCTTGAAGGTCAGGCCCTTCTCGACCGGCATGTGGTTGACGATCTTGAGTATCCTGGTACCGCCCTCCTGCTCGAATCCCCACACGCGGATGTTGCCCCCGGCTATCTCGACCACCGAGAGGTCGCCGTCCACGGCGAACCGGAACTCGTCGAGCGCCTTGCCGTCGATTCTGAAATCGCAGGAGTAGTAGCACCTGGAGAAGCCCTGCTCGGCCACGAACAGGGTGGCGGTCTCCGCCTTGAGGGAGGTCCCGGCGCGGACCTTCACGCCCCTCGGCGCCACGGTCAGGCGCAGCTCCGCGGCCGATCCGAGATAGGCCGTGAGCAGGCCCTTGGACTTGTCCTCGACCTGCCCGCCGTACGCGGTCTCGACCTTGGCCTGGAGCACCGGGTCCTTGAGCTGAATCACGGCGCGCGAGCACGCCACCGGATGGAGGCCCATGCGGAACTCGCCCGTCTTGCCGTCGACCTTGCCCTTGACCCTGAACGAGACGTCCACGGCGTACCGGCCCGGCTTCCGGGCCGCGAAGCAGTAGCCGCCCGGCCCGGAGACGAGCTCGCCGGCCGAGAAGTCCACGAGCACGTCCTCGACCACCGCGCCCTCGAGGCCCAGGGGCACGAGCACGGGATCCTCGGAGTAGGAGACGATCTCGAAGATGACGTTCCCGACGAACCACTCCTCCTTGACGGTCCCCATGTAGTCGGCCCTCACGTGGCCGAACCTTATGTCCTCGGGTCTGGGCGCCGCGCCCGAGGGATGCGCCCTGTTCCACAGGTCCAGGTACCGCTCGTAAGGAACGTAGACGCGCTCGATTTCGAGCTTCCCGCCGGCCTTGAGCGAGTCGTACGGGATGTAGATGCGGTCCTCGCCGGAATCCGGGGCGGGATTAGCGTCGGCCGCATAAGCTTCCGAGCAGGCCCAGAGCGCGGCGCAGACCACGAGAAGGGGCGCCACTGCGTTGAACATCCTGGTGCGCAGCCTCGAAAGCAGGAAGACGGACGCAATCAGCCCGAGCCCGGCGAGCATGCCGACGAAGGCCATGTTCATGAGGCCCGAAAGGCCCGGAGACAGCTCGGGGACTATGGACGTCACGGCTATGGTCCCGATTACCACCGGGAGCAGGACCGGGCGCTTCTTCCAGCTGACGATTACCGCCGAGGCCGCAGCGGCCAGGAAAAGCAAAAACGAGCAGGCCTTGCCGAAATCCTCCCCGAGCAGGAAGAGGCGGGCCCTGCCTGATCCGCCCGTCCCGGTGAACGTGAACGACCTGCCCCTGAACGCGATGTCGATGGGCAGGGATCTGAGGCCCTTCTTCCGGATTTTCAGCGTGGAAATCAGAGTGCTGTCGTCGCCCGGCAGGACGCCCTTAAGCCGCTTCTGCGCGGCATCCTGGCGGAGCTTCGCGAGGTCGGCCGGTTTCTGGGCCGGCGCGGCCTTGCCGTCCCGATCGCCGTATCCCCCGGCCTTGTCCTGGGATTCGTCGGCCGTGCCGGGCTTCGCCTCCGCATACTTCCGCGGCATCGCCCCCGGCGTCGGGGTGGGCGCAGGCCTGGACGCGG
>JBFZBV010000259.1:0-7190 GCA_041308285.1 Planctomycetota bacterium
CGCCGGAGAAAAGCGACGCGGCGAAGGAAGCGGCAAGGGGGGCGCCCCTCGATGCTTTCTGGTGAGCGTCGCCCCGCCGGAGGCAGATTCAGGCCCGGCGGGAATGGTCAGAAGAACCAAAGAACCTTGAATCCACCCGCCCGGTAGTAGTCGGCGATGTCGTGTTTGGCCTCGATGCAGGGCCAGGCCGTGCCCTTGAATTCGTCACCGATGCGGAACTGAAGCTTGCCGTGCTGGGTGTCGGAGACGGCCAGGCTGAACCGGCCATCCCGGCCGTCGGCCTCGCCTCTCAAGAACAGGTTGTACATCCCTACTTGTCCGCTGCGACCTCGGCAGGCTGTTCAGCCGGCTCCGGGGCCGCGGGTTCGGCCTTTTCGGCCGGCTGTTCAGCCTTCTCGGGAGCAGCGGCTTCCGTCTTGTCGGCCGGTTGTTCGATGCCCAGGTCGGCGACCATTGCGGGCTCGGCGCCCTTGGAAATGCGATCGACCATTTCCTTGGCCTCGGTGATTTCGAGCGAGACCTTCTTGGAAACTCCGGCCTCCTGCATGGTTATGCCGAATATGCGGTCGCCGACCATCATCGTCCTCTTGTTATGGGAGATGATGATGAACTGTGATCCCTTGAGGAAGTCGCCGAGCATGTTGACGAACCTGTCGATGTTCCGCTCGTCGAGCGCGGCGTCGACCTCGTCGAGTATGCAGAACGGGCTCGGTTTGGACTTGAACACCGCGAAAAGCAGGGCTATGCAGGTCATGACCTTCTCGCCGCCGGAGAGCAGCGTTATGGACTGCGGCTTCTTGTCGCCGGGCTGCGCGACGATTTCTATCGGGCTTTCCAGCATGTCGTTCTCGTCGACAATGATGACGTCGGCCTTTCCGCCGTTGAAGAGCTGCTTGAAGATGATTTTGAAGTTTTCGCGTATCGTCTCGAAGGTCTCGACGAACATCACCTTCGACTTCTTGTCAATCTGCCGGATTATGGACGTGATCTGCTCCTTGGCGGCTACCAGGTCATCCCTCTGTGCCGAGAGGTAGTTGAACCTCTGGCTCACGGTCTCGAACTCCTCGATGGCGGATTCGTTGACCGACCCGAGGTTCTTAATCCTCTGCCTCAGTTCCGCGGCCTCGCCGTTTATGGCTTCCCAGTCGTCCCTTTCGTCGTCGAACTCGGAGTAGAGGTCGGCTACGTCCACCTCGAGCTCCTCGGCGGCGCGCTTGAGGATGTTCTCCCTGAGCATCTTGAGCCGCTCTTCATCGATTTTGAGGGACTGCACGGAGGACGCGAGCTTCTCCTCCTCGGCCTTCTTCTCCTTCTGCTGGGAGACCTTGAGGCTCTTCTCCTGTTCGAGGTCGTCGCGGATTCCGCGCAGGTATTCCATGCCCTGCTTCGCGTCCGCAATCTCGCGCATGAGGGCCGCGGCCTTCTCGCCCAGGGCGGCGTTCTCGTCGCCGAGCGCAATCCTCTCCCCGTCCTTCCTCTTCATCTCCTCGCCCAGGTCGGAAAGGGCGGCCTTGCGCTCCGAGATGTCCTTCCTGAGCGCGGCGAGCTTCTCGCGGAGGTTCCCGATTTCCATCTTCGCCATGGCGGCGTCGGTGTTGGCCGACGCGAGGCCGGACTTCTTCCCGTCGAGCTCCCCGGAGAGGGACGATATCTCGGCGTCGAGCGCGTTCATCTCCGCCTTGACCCTGTCCTCCTCCTTCTGGAGGGCATCGGCGCGGAGCGCCAGATCCGCCGACTCGGCGCGGTTCAGGCCCGCCTCGGAGTCCACCGCCGCGATGTCGCCCTCGATTATCTCAAGCTGGCCTCGGAACTCGCCGAGCGCGTTATCGGACTCCTTGCAGTTTTCCTGGGCGTTGGCGAGCTGCGAACCCGCGTCGTAGCACTGGTGCCTCGCCTCCTGCATCCTCGCCCTGACCTCGGCGGCCTCGGCCTTGAGCTTCTCGAGGTCGGCCCTCGCAGAGGCGAGTTCGGCCGCGACGCTCTCGAGCCTGACTTTGAGCCGCGCTATCTCCGCAGCGTGCGAAATCCTGCCCATGGTCGCCGTGCCGCCGGACAGGGTCCCGTCCGACTTGAGCACCTCGCCCTGGAGCGAGACGAAGTCGTACCCCTTGAGCACGTCCCTGAGGCCCGCCGCCGCGGCCAGGTTCTCCACCACGAGGGTCCAGCCGAGCCTGCGATCGAGGATGGGCTTGACGTCCGCAGGGGCCTCGACGAAATCCACGGCCCTGCCGAGGACGCCGGGGTAGTTCGCGAGGGACAGGCCGTCGTCGGGCAAATCGGCCGGCGGAGCGACGGGCACGAAGGTGCCGCGCCCCTTCTTGGACTCCTTGAGGAAGGCCACGGCCGCCTCAGCGGAGGCGAAGTCCGACACGAGCACGTCGCAGTTGTCGCCGCCAAGTGCTTCTTCGACGGCCCTCGCGAACTTCTCGTCCGCCTTAATCGCGTCGACCAGAAGCCCCCTGACGCCCGCAAGGGCGGGGTTGCCGCGCTTCGCCTCCTCCAGGACCTGCCTCGCGCCCTCGCTCACGCCCTCGAGCCTGTCGCGGTAGCCCTCGAGGACCTCCGTCCTGGACGAGAGCTTGAGCCTGGTCTCCTCGAGGTCGGCCACGGCCTGCTTTCTCTGCGAGAGTTCCTCGGACATCGCGGCCTCGCGGCTTTCGAGCGAGGCGAGTTCGAGCTTGAGCACGTCGAACTTCTCGGTGCAGGAGGCGATTTCCTCGGTGAGCATTTCGCAGCGCGCCTGGGCCTTGTCGGCCTGCTTCGCGACGCCGTCGCGTTCGGATTCGAGCGCGGCCTTCTTCCTGTCGAGGTCGGTGAATCGCGCCTTGAGCTTCTCGAGGTCGCCCGTGATCCTGGCCTTGTCGGAGTTCACGGCGAATATCTTCGCCTTGCCCTCTGCAATGCCTTCCTGCGCGGAAGCGAGGCTCGCGGAGACCCTTGCGATGTCGGATTCGAGTATTTCCACGCGGCGCGCGACCGACGCCGACCGCTCCTCGGCCTCCGAGCGCTTGAGCTCGATGCCGTCCATATCCGAGCCCGATTCCTCAATCCGCCTCTGGCATTCGGCCCTGCGCTCCTCGATCCTTATTTCCTCGGCCTTTATGGCCTCGATGGTCCTCTGGTTGGCGCGGATTCTCTCGTTGGACAGGTTGTAGTCGTTCTCCAGGGCCGACAGCTGGGAGGACTTCTCCATGATCATGGATTCGCGTTCCCGCAGGCTGTCGTCGACCGAGGCGATTTCCGCGTCCTTGACGGCGATTGCCGCCTTCACGTCCGCGAGGCTGTTCTCGGCCAGGACCAGTTCCCCGGAAGTGCCGATGCAGTCCTGCTGGCAGCGGTGATATTCGTGGAGAGACAGCGCGACCCTGAGCTTCCTGAGCCGCTCCGAAGCCTCCTTGAAGCTCCTGGCCCTCCCGGCCTGGACCTTGAGGGACCTGAGCTGCTTGTCGAGCTCGGTGATGTTGACCGAGATCATCTCGAGGTTGTACCCGACCCTCTCGAGCTTGCGGATGGCTTCCTTTTTCCTGGCCTTGTACTTGCTGATTCCCGCGGCCTCTTCGAACACCAGCCTCCGATCGATGGGCGACGCCTGGAGGAACGCGTCGATTTTGCCCTGCTCGATGATTGAGTAGGCTCTGAGCCCGACGCCGGTGTCCATGAACAGTTCCCGTATGTCCTTGAGTCTGCAAGATTTGCGGTTTATCATGTACTCGCTCTCGCCGTCGCGGTGGAGCCTGCGCGTGACGCAAATCTCGTCCAAATCAGGGTGAATGATGCCCTTGGTGTTCGCGAAAGTGAGCGATGCTTCTGCGAAGCCCAGCGCCTTGCGGGTGCGGGATCCGTTGAAGATGACGTCGAGCATTTCCGTGCCCCTGAGGGACTTGGCGCTCTGCTCGCCGAGAATCCACTTCATGGAATCGACGACGTTGCTTTTGCCGCAACCGTTGGGTCCCACTATAATTGTGACTCCGGGCTCGAAATCGAACCTGGTCCGGTCCGCAAAGGACTTGAACCCGAAGAGCTCGAGCTTTTTAAGCTGCATCCACTATCTCCGCAATGAGAATAGGATCCTCCCCCAGTGAATATCGTTAAAAATGCGGTTTTACTTTAATGTATCGCTCTCAAGACCGGGCCAGGGCTTCGACGGTTCCTTGAAAACCGGTTCCACGGCAAGGGCTTTGGATTCGTAGGCCCACTTGAGAATCCTGCCGATTTCAGCCAAATCCACGGCCATCCTGTCCAGGACCCGCACTATGTCCCGAATCATCCTGGTGGTCTGAATCCTGCACGTGCGGTTCTTCTGCTGGATTTCGACCACCGCGAAGTTGTTCGCCGATCCGCCGGAAACGACCCTGACGCCCGACCCGAGCCTTATGTTCGATGCGTCGAGGCAAACGCCTTCGCCGTATATGGTTATGGCTCCGGCAATCGGGTCGACGATTATCCTGGGGTCCTCGACTCGGCCTGAAAAGCTCTTCTTTCCCAGCTCTTTAGCCACGGATTCGACGGTGGACTTCTCGTCCCCCGCAAGCCTGATTGAGCCGTCCGGGTCGAGCGCAGCCTTGGATCCTGCCTTGCTTTGCTTAATTCCGCCGAAAACCGCCTTTCCTGCGTCCGGCCAGGCGTATTTAGGCCTGATTGCGAACTCCCTGGCTGCGGTCTGCCTGGGTAGAACCTTGACGGTCCAGGCGTTCGACCCGGACTTCTCCACCCGGCCGAGCGCAGCAGCCCTCACGTCGCCCCGCCTGTCCCTCAGGCAGGTCATGGCGAGGTCTCCGCCCTCGAGCACCGCCCCGGTCCACATGGGCTTCACTTTGGCGTCCGACTTGCCGTCCCACTCGACGATGACCGCCGCAATATCGCCTTCGACCGGCATCTCCTTGGCCGATTCCACGACCTCGAGGAATATCTCGATGGCCCTGTTGTACGCCTCGCCCTTGTCCCCGGTTCCCTTTAGGCCCTTGACCACCGACGGCCCCGAGCAGGCCTCCGAAACCAGGACAGGCGCGTCCATCCAGTCCGAGACCAGTCCTTCCAGGTCCCGCGTCTCGATCACGCTGACCACGGCCTTTCTCGCGAACAGCCCCTCGGCCTCGGCCTCGACTTTTTCGACGATTTCCGGTTCCGACTCGCAGGACAGGCAGGCGGCCAGCAGCGCCGCACAGGCGGGGAGCAGGAATCGGGACTCCCAGGCCGCCCGGGCGGCGCGGGGGCTCCCTGCAGCAAGGCCGGTCAGCGGCCGGGCGCCTTGCACACGATGTTGTTCGAGGTGCCGCACTTCGAGCATGTCGAGTCCGGATTCAGCCCTTTTAACCTGGTCCTGTAGCCTTCGCGCTCAATCAGCACCGATCCGCAGGACCAGCAGATTGTGTCCCGGCCGGAGGAACCGGAGACGTTGCCTAGATAGACGTGCCTCAGCTTCTTCACCATTATCGCCCTGGCCTTTTCGAGCGTCGACACCGGCGTGGGCGGCGCCGACATTTTGTGGGCCGGGAAATACGCGGACAGGTGGAGCGGCACGTCGCGGCCGAGGTTCGCTTCAATCCAGGACGCCATGTCCTCGAACTCCGCTTCCGTGTCGTTCTCGCCCGGTATCACGAGGTTGGTCACTTCCAGATGCGACCTGCCGACGACGGCCTTGAGGGTCTCCTGCACCGGGCCGACCGACGCCTTGCATAGCTTCCGGTAGAACGAATCCCTGATGCTCTTGAGGTCCACGTTCAGCGCGTGGACGAACGGCAGGAGTTCGGCCAGGGGTCCGGGATTGACGTATCCGTTGGTCACAAGGACGTTCGCAAGTCCCGCGTCGGCCGCCTTTCGGGCCGTGTCCATGACGAACTCGAATCCTATGAGCGGCTCGTTGTACGTGTATGCTATTCCGCAGGACCCGGCCTTCAGCGCGGCGGCAACGAGATTCTCGGGCGCGACCTCGTCCTCCGGCGCGCCGCCCCTGGAGATGTGCCAGTTCTGGCAGAATGCGCACTCGAGGTTGCACCCGTTCTGCCCCACGGACAGAATCCGTGATCCGGGATGGAAATGGTACAGCGGCTTCTTCTCAATCGGGTCCATGGCCACGGACGTCGCCATGCCGTAGGTGGCTGCGAAGAGCTTCCCGCCCGAGTTCTTCCTCGCCCCGCACCTGCCCGCAGCCCCGTCGGCAATCGTGCACCCGTGCGGGCAGAGAAGGCATCCCACCTTCCCTCCCCCGCGCTTCTCGTAGTGCCTTGCTTCCCTCAAGCGAACCTCAGGAAAATCATGTCCGTGTTCTCGTACGCGTCGCACACGAGGTCGAAGAACCCCTCCGGCGGGTTGTCGCGGTTCTCGAGAAGCCCGGCAAGGCACAGGCGCTTCTCGGCGAGCGAGAACTTCGACCCGAGATCCCGCACCTTCTCGTGCAGGTCGTGCACCCTGCCCGCCCGGATGGTCACTCCCGCAAGGCAGGGCGAATGCGCGGACAGGCCCGGCAGGGGCCCCCAGGCGCCGGCGTCCGCCGCTGCGAACCGCTCCAGCGCCTCGGCCGACGTGTCGCCGCCGAACACCAGATGCATCCCGAGCTTCCTGGCCTCGTCGCGGGTCTTGATCATGAGGAACGAAACAGCGCTCGGCACGAGCTTGCGTGTTTCGTCGCCCTCCCCGCCCGGTCCGGAAAGCAGGTCCACGGCCTCGGCGAGCCCTGTCAGCGACACGGCGTAGAGGCCGCCGGATACGCCCAGGAAAGGCGCCGAGTCGGGCGCGTCCGCCTCCACGGCGGCGTACATCCCCGCCTTCGAGAGCCTCTCCACGAACTTCCTCTTCTCCACGAGGGCGTTCACGGCGCATGCGAGCGACGCTTCCATGCGCAGGCAGAAATCCTCCACCTTCTCCGCCCCGGCCGCCGCGGCGGCGCGCACCGCGTTCACCGCAGCCGACTGCACCAGCACGAGCCGCATCCTCTCCGGATTCCGGAACAGGTCCGGGTCCTCGGCCCTGGGAAGGAGCCTCGAGTGCACGTTCATGAGCGAAGGCTCCCTCTCGAACACGAAGAGGGGCGAGAACGACGGGCCCATCCTCCTGCAGATGTACCTGAGAAGCGACAGCGCCGAGGGGTTCTTGAACGTGTTGGCGTCCACGTGCACCGCGATGTCGGGGCCGCCGCCCTCCCATGCCAGCGGACCCGAGGCCTGCGCGGCCGCCGCCCTAGCGAACCTCTC
>JBFZBV010000260.1:0-3006 GCA_041308285.1 Planctomycetota bacterium
TCGTCCGTCAGCGTGTAGGTCTCCTCGTCCCGGTCCAGCCTGAGGTGCAGGCCGGAGACCTCCTCGAAGTCGAGGACAATCGTGTTCTTCTTGGCGCGGCCCACCGTGGCCGACTCCCCCAGCGGCACGGTCTTGGCCTGCTCCCCGCAACCCTTGAGGAGGAGGACGAACCCCCTTTCCTGCGCGGGCGGTTTCGCGGGCTCCGGTTTCGCGGGCTGGGGCTGCGCCTGTTTCCTGGGAGCAGCGGCTTCCTTCGCCGGCGCGGGGTCCTCGAAGACCGCCGCAATCGACCCGGCCTCTATCACGTCTCCGTGGGCGAGGAAGTGCCTGCTGACTGGGTTGCCGTTGACCTTCGTCCCGTTCCTGCTCTTCAGGTCCTCGACGTAGAATCCGCGCTGCGTCCTGCCGACAAGGAAGTGCTTCCGCGAGAGCTTAACGTCCGCGATTGGGACGCTGCTTTCGTTGGACCTCCCTACGGTGACGGTGTCCTGCCCCAGGGCCATCACCTGTTCCTTGCCGCCGGGCTGGAGGATTCTGAGTTCTGCCATCGGAGCTCCGACACCCAAAGCCCGGAGACCGCGGATTCCGGCAGGGCCAGGACCCCCTCGGCCGGCCGCGCTAGCCCAGGGCCTTGCGGATTAGGGCCTCGCAGGTGACGTTTCCGGCGAGCGCCTTCCTGGCGGCCTCGACCGCCTTCCTCGCCTCGGAATTCCCGAGCCCCAGTTTCACCAGCGCCACCATGGCGTCCGCCACGGCCTTGTCCTCCGCGGAAGCGGGAATCTCCCCGAGACCTGTCAGGATTTCCGAGGCGGTGTCCCTGAGTTCGAGCACAATCCGCTCGGACGTCTTCTTCCCGATTCCCCTAATCCCCGTGAGCCTGGCCGCGCACCCCTCGGCAATCGCGGAGATGATATCCGCGGCGGACATCCCCGAGAGCACCTTCATGGCCAGCTGGGGCCCGATGCCGCTGACGGAATCGAGGAGCTGGAAGACCTCCCGCTCCAGGCGGGTCAGGAATCCGAAAATCTCTATCTTCTCGTCCCTGACCAGGACGACGGTGTATATTCTCGCCCCGCTGCCCTGCAGGGCTTCGGAGGTGGACAGCGGCACCGTTATCCGGAATCCAATGTCGCCGGCCTTGAGCACGATTTGCGCCGGGCTCTTCTCGACAACGTTCCCGTCGATGAAGTCGTACATGCTTCGCGCGCTTCGGCAGCCCCGCAGCCCGGGCTACTCCTTGGGAAGCTCAAGCCCGCACTGGGCGAGCTTCTGCCGGACGTCCTGGAGGGACGTCATGCCGAAGTTCTTGCAGCTCAAAAGCTCGTCCTCCGTCTTGGTCATCAGGTCGCCTATCGTGCGCACGTTGAGGATGTCCATGCACTTGCGGCTCCTGATGGAAAGCCCGAGGTCGCTTATGGGCTTGTTCCTGGCATCCTCGCTGCCCGAATCCAGCAGCTTGTGGACCTCCACGTGCTTCTCCCGGGGTTCGACCATGTTGAGGTCCATTCCGAGCGTCAGGCTCTTGCTGTCGAGGATTGCCTTGATTTCTGCGAGCGACGTCTCGCCGAAGTTCTTGTAGGACAGGAGTTCGCTCTCCGTCTTGATGATGAGGTCGCCCAGGGTCTGAATCTGCATCTTCTTGAGGCAGTTGCGGCTGCGCACCGAGAGCTCGAAATCGGTGATGGGAATCCTGAGGACCTGGGCGAGCTTGTCCTCTTTCCTCTCCCTCTCCTCGTCCACGAACATGTTCATCGACGATTCGGCGTCGACCAGGAAGGTCTTCGCGCGGGGGTGGTTGGGGTAGGTTTTGAGCACTTCGGCATAGCACTTCGCGGCTTCCTCGAACTTGCCGGCGTCCTCGTACAGCACTCCCAGGTTCATTATTGCGCTCAGGTTCGGAGGCTTGACCTGGATGCACTTCCTGTAGTAGGCGACGGCGGTTTCCTCGTCGTCGTACAGGTCGGCCCTGAACGCGAGCTTGAAGAGCGCGCCCTCGTTGTACGGGTTCTTCGCCAGGGCCTTCTCGTAGAGGGCGGAGGCCTCGTCGTGGAACCCCTCGTAATCCTTGCAGAACCCGAGGTGGTAGATTACGTCGTCGTTATCCGCGTTCAACGCCTTGAGGTCGGAGAGCACCTTCTGGCACTTCTCAATCTCGCCGCACTTCTCGAGGGCCGTCACAAGCGCGAGCCCGGCGTCCAGGGAGTTCGGCTTGCGGTTCAGCGTCTTTTCGAGCAAATCCGCCGCTTCCCTGGGCTTGTCCAGGTCCATAAGGCACCTGCCGGCGACATAGGCGCCCGCTATGCTCGCCCTGCATCCGTCGAGGACTTTCATGGCCTCGGCGGTCTTCCGGAGCACCCACAGGGCCGTGCCGTACCTGACCTTGAGGTCCAGGTCCTTCTCGAGCCCTTTCTCGCGGCCGAGCTTCTCCGCGACGGCGCCGAGCGTCCTGTAACGGGCTTCGTCGGAAAACACGGCCTTGCGGAGAAGGACCACGTCTTCGATTGAAAGGGCGGGAGCGGCCATCAGCTTCTCGACATCGGCTTCCACCGCCGGGGGCGGCGCCGCTTCCGCGGATTCGATCGGTTCCTTGACATCGCTGACATGCGGTTCGGCTTCCTTGGCCATGGCGGTTGATTCCTTTCATGTTCACAGGGCGTCCCGACTGCCGGGATTCGTCAAAGGATATAGAAAATCGAGATTTTGTACTATCAGGCGGCTGCATGTCAAGCCCCGTTGCCCATGACCCGGGATGAAGAGTCGCGCGCGGAATCGTCGTCCACAAGATGGTGGCCGCGCTGAAGTCGGTCAGGCCGGAATCACGGGAATCGGTCACATCATTGAGACAGTCGTTCAAATCACCCGTTTTGCGGATTGTTTATGGTCTCCGGATGACAGGCGTCCCCGGATTCAATTCTTCACTTCCCCTTACTCTTCCTCATGCTCTTCCCGCCTACCCTTCCTCTTCCACTTCCCCTCGCTCATCCGAGCTTCTCCGGCGCCCTCTCG
>JBFZBV010000261.1:0-4676 GCA_041308285.1 Planctomycetota bacterium
TGACGTGCCTGCCGTAGCCGGGCGCCCCGGGATATACGAGGGCGTTGCCGCCCGTGAGGTTCATGGCCGTGAACGGCCCGACTCCCAGCCCTATCGCTTTCTGAGCGATGGCGTCTGCCTGCTTGTGGTCGCACATGCCCGACTCGACCATCTTGCAGGCCAGGATTACGAGGCCTTCGAACACGGGGTCGACCCCGAAGCCGTAGCGGCTCCCCATCTTCACGGGAATCTTCCCCGCGAATTCGTAGAAGCGCATCATGAAATCCGCCGTCTCGGGCGAAGTGGCCGCGCCGGGAACCACCTCCACGAGCAGGTTCCTCTCCGCCGGGAAGAAATAGTGCGCGACCAGCGTCCTGCCGGGCGACTTGAACCCCTCGAAGATGGTGTCCGGAGTCATGTGGGACGAGTTCGAAGCCAGAATCGCATCGGGCCCGCAGGTCGACTCCAGCTGGCCGAATATCTTCCTCTTGACGTCCAGGTTCTCTGTCGCCGCCTCGATGACCATGCCGGCGCCTGCGAGCGCGCCGTAGTCGCTGGTGAACGACAGGCCGGAGAGCATGGCCCGACCCCCGTCTTCCGTGAAGGCGCCGCTTTCCACCCCCTTAGCCACCTTCTTCTCGCACCGCTTCCTCCCCGCGTCCAGGGCCGCCTGGACGATGTCGACGACGACCACGGGCACGCCGTAGGGCGCGAAGAACTTCGCGAAATGCAGCGCGATGTCCGGCCCGATTTGGCCCGATCCGACGACTCCCACCTTGTCGAGAGACCTTCCGAGCATCTTGAAACTCATGGCCACCTCGATTAAAAAAAAGCCCCGGCCGCCCCTGCCGCGGTCCCCGAGCCCTCGGGATTGGGATTCTAACGGCCGCGGCTCGGGACAGTCAACTGCCGGCCCCGGCGTCCGGCCCGCCGGCGGAACCCGTGAGCACCATGGAGAAGCTTCCCCGCGCGACCGTCTCGGACCCGACCATGGCCTCGCCGTCGAAGCGGACGGCCCCGCCCAGCCTGGCGGAGAGCGACACCCGGATAATCACCTGGTCCCCGGGCACCACGGGCTTCAGGAACCTCATGTCCGAGACCGAGGCGAGCATTCCGGCAGGCTTGTCTCCGGCGGGCGCGGCGACGATGCCCGCCAGCTGCGCCATCGCCTCGACCAGGAAGACTCCCGGGAACACGGGGTTGTCGGGGAAGTGCCCGCGGAAGTAAGGCTCGTTCGCCGTGACGTTCTTGAGCGCCAGACCCTCCTTCCCTTCGTCGAGGTGCAGCACGCGGTCGATGAAAAGGAATGGCAGGCCGTGAGGAAGCTTGTCGAGAATCGCCTTCGTCTCCATTTCAGCCGCTCCGAAAAATCAGGATATCCCCTTCTCGGACAGGAATCGGGAGATTGCCGAGACGCTCCGCAGGACCTTCTCGCCCACGTCCTGATCGGCAATCCGCACGCCGAATTCCTTCTCGATGCCGACGACGAGCTCAAGGGCGTCTATCGAGTCGAGCCCCATGTCCCCGCCGAAAAGCATCGCGTCCTCCTTGATGTCCGAAGGTCGAATCTTGAGCCTCAGCTGCCTCACGATGAGCTCCTTCACCCTGTCGGTCAGATTTTGCGATTCGGACATGTCAGACCTCCGGGCCGCCCCAAGGGGCGCCCAAGACGTTCAATAGAGCCCCCCGGTCACGAAGAGAGTGTGGCCCGTTATGTAGCCGGCTCCTTCGGACGCGAGGAAGCGCACCGCGTCGGCCACGTCCCGGGGCGTGCCCGGCCTCCGCAGCGGGACGGCTTCGACCAGCTTCTCCCTCTGCGCCTCGGGGATGGTCATGTACATCCGGGACTCGATGAGCCCGGGAGCGACCGCATTCACGAGGATGTTGAACGGCGCCACCTCGCGCGACAGCGCCCTGGTGAACGCGATGACGCCGCCCTTCGCGGCCGAATAGGCCGCCTGCCCCGGGAGGCCGGAAACGCCGCTGAGCGAGGACACGTTGACAATCCTGCCCCGCCTCTTCGAAATCATCTTCCTCAGCGCCGGCCGGGTGGCGTTGTAGATGCTCTTCAGGTTGGACGCAATCACGAAGTCCCAGTCCTCCTCGGGCATCATCATGAGGAGCCCGTCCCTGGCCGCGCCGGCGTTGTTCACCAGGGCGTAGAGGCCGCCCGGGCCTTCGGACGCCGCCTCGACCAGGCTTTCCGCCTGGACCTTGTCCGTGAGATCAGCCCCGGCCGCGAAGGCGCTGCCTCCCGCTTTCTCGATTGCCTCGACCGCCTCGGCCGCCTGGTCGGGGCTGCTGTTGTAGTGCACGCAGACCCTGAAGCCGGACGCTGCGAGGCCCTCGCATATCGCCCTGCCGATGTCCCCGCTGCCGCCCGTGACCAGGGCCGTCTTGGGTGCGTCCCTCTCCGTCAATCGGATCCTCCCTTGCCTTCCCGTCCTCCGCCAAGGCCGAGGGCGGACAGAAGGCGGGCGATGATGCCCCGCTTGGGCAGGCCGGCTCCGGGCCGGCGCTGCGTGGGCTTCAAAGGGCCTCCGGCCAGGGGCTTCTCCCCCTTCATCACGCGTTTAATATCGGCGAGCATCGCATCGGCCGAGGCGTACCTGTCCTCCTTGTGCTTCTCGAGCGCCTTGAGCACGATTCGGTTCGCCCCTTCGGAAAGCTCGGGCCTGAGATTCCTTGGGGGCACCACGGCCTCGTGGAGGACTTTTTCCATGACGACGGTCGGGGTCTTCCCGTCGAACGGCGGGACCGCGGTGAGCATCTTGTAGAGGGTCGCCCCGAGGGAATAGACGTCGCTGCGGGCGTCGACGCTCTTGGAGTCCTCGATGGCCTCGGGCGAGATGTAGTTCGCCGTGCCGAAAATGGTCCCGGCCATTGTGAGGTCGATGCCGGTCGAGCTGTCCTTCGCGAGGCCGAGGTCGAGTATCTTGAGCCCCCAGTCCTTCAGGATGATCATGTTGCCCGGTTTGATGTCGCGGTGGATTAACCCCTGCCCGTGGGCGTACTTGAGCGCGTCGGCTGCCTGGGCTGCGATGTGCAGGGCCTTCTTCTCCGGCAGGGCGCCGAGCTTCTCTATGAGCTTGTTGAGATCAGTCCCGGGGGCGAATTCCATGACGTAGTAGAAGGTGTTCTCGATCTTCCCGGCCTTGAGCGCCTTGATGATGTTCGGGTGGTCGAGCTGGGTGGCCACGCCCATCTCGCGCGCGAACCTGCGCCGGTACTCAGCCACCTGGGCGAGCTTCGGGGAGAGGATTTTCACCGCGACCGTGGTTTTGGTATCCTGCATTATTCCCTTCAGGACGATCCCCTGGGATCCCTCGCCTATCTTGCCCAGTATCTCGATTCCCGGGATTTCCGGACGTTTCTTGGCCAATTTCAACCTGCGACACAAGCGATTGAAACGCACGATGCTATCATCGGCCGGGGGAATGTTCAACAGGCACTTGACCCTGCGTACCCTATGGAGGAGAATCCTGCCTTGTTGGACGAACGGCCGGTTCCGGTGTTCCCGGGACATCCAGGGGGCCGCTCCTGACGCGTGCGGAGCGCCCGGCCCCGGTGGGGAGGCATGCGCGCCGCCTGTCCGGCCGGCCATGTCCGCGAAGGGGGGGAGAGATGTCGATATTCAAGGCTTACGACGTCCGGGGCGTGTATCCTTCGGAAATAGACGAGGCTAAGGCGAGGCAGATCGGCAGGGCTTTCGCCAGATTCATAGGGAAAGGGCGGATAGGGGTGGGGAGGGACATGAGGGTGTCGTCCCCGGCGCTGGCGGCCGAGTTCAAGGAGGGCGTCAGGGACGGCGGGCTGGACGTGGTCGACCTCGGGATGATATCCACGCCCATGCTGTATTTCGCAGTGGGCAGCCTCGGCCTGGACGGGGGGGCCAACGTCACGGCGTCGCACAACCCGCCGCAGTACAACGGGCTCAAGCTCTGCAGGAAGGACGCGGTGCCCGTCGGATCGGACTCGGGACTGGCTGACATAGAGAGGATGTCCGGCGAGACCCCCGCTCCCTGCGCCAGGGGCGGCATATCCAGGGCCGACGTGGCCGACGCCTACGAGAAGCACCTGCTCGCGTTCCTCGCCGAGAAAAAGCCGGTGAAGGTCGTCATAGACTGCGGCAACGGGATGGCGGGCCCGTCCCTGGAACGCGTGATTCGCAGGCTCAAGAGCAAGGTCGTGACCATGTACATGGACCCGGACGGCACCTTCCCCAACCACGAGGCCAATCCGATAAAGGCGGAGAACATGCGGGATCTCATGGCCAGGGTCAAGAAGGAGAAGGCTGACATGGGGGCGGCGTTCGACGGCGACGGCGACCGCTGCGTGTTCGTGGACGAGAAGGGGAACATGATTTCCGGCGATATAATGACGGCAGTACTGGCGCGGGAGGTCTTCAGGAAGACCGGCCCCGCGCCGGTGGTGTACGATCTCAGGTCTTCCATGGCGGTCGAGGAGGAGATAAAAGCCCTCGGCGGGAAGCCTGTCCGCGAGAAGGTGGGGCATTCGTTCATAAAGGCCACCATGCGGAAGGAAGGGGCGGTTTTCGGCGGCGAGCTATCCGGCCATTATTATTTCCGGGACAACTACACCTCCGACAACGCGGAGATTGCGTTCATTTCGCTCTTCAACATCGTCTCGTCCTCGGAAAAACCGCTCTCGGAAATCGTAAAGCCCGTCAACAGGTA
>JBFZBV010000262.1:0-5091 GCA_041308285.1 Planctomycetota bacterium
GAACGTGAATTCCCTGGTGATTTTGAAGAAGCCCCTGTCGCAGAACCCCACAATCTCGGTCAGATAATCGTTGGGCAGCCACCCTCGGCTCTTCTTGCACTTGAGCATCTTCCTCTTCATCTTTTCGTCCCCGAATGCGCACCCGGCGCCCCGCCCCGGCATGACGCAGGTTCCGCCGGCGATGCCGAAGGCCTCCGCGCTCGATTCCCGCGCAATCCGGAATCCTCCGCGGCCGGGCGAACGCCCTTTGCCACGATTGTATGAGCCTGCGCCGGCCATGTCAAACCAGGACTACACCGCAGCGCCGGCGTCTGCTAGACTCGAGGCATGATTGTCACGGACGAGGCCGGAAGGGAGATTGAGGTCCACGATTCCCCCGCGAGAATCGTCTCCCTGGTCCCAAGCGCGACCGAAACGCTTTTCTGGCTCGGCGCGGGCGCCAGGATTGCCGGCGTCACGGACTACTGCAACCGACCCGACCGGGCCCGGTCCCTGCCCCGCGTCGGCGGCGTACGGGACCCGAATCTAGCGGCTATTGCGGCCCTGAAGCCCGATCTCGTCGTGGCCTCGCTCTTCGAGAACGCCCGGGAGGACGTGGAGGCGCTCGAGAAGGCCTCAATCCCGGTCTACGTCACGGCGCCTTCGTCCGTAAGGGGCGCGCTGGACTCCTTCAAGGCGCTCGCGCTCGTCTCCGCGGCCCCGCCTGCCGCCAGGAAGAAAATCCGCATGCTGGAATCGGAGGTCCGCGATCTCGCCCGATCCGCGCCGCCCCGGACGGCCGAAGTGCTGGCCGTGGTCTGGCCCGACCCCGTCGTGTGCCCCGGCAGGGGCACGTTCACGGCAGATCTCCTGCGATTCTCCGGAGCGCGGTCGGTCGCGGAGGACCTCGAGGGCCCCTGGCCCCGGCCCGACGGAGCGTTCCTGGCGTCCGCAGCCATCGACGCCGTCATACTCACCACGGAACCGCATCCGTTCACCGAATCCGATGCTCTCGAATGGCGGGGCAGGAAGCTCGCGTTCAGGGGGAAGCCGGCGGCGTTCGTGGTGGACGGCGAAGCGGTGAACCGCCCCGGGCCGAGGTTCGCCGGCGGGATTCGCCTGGTCCGGGCCGCGATTTCCGGGCTCTCCGGCGGGGGCTAGCCCTTCGTGCCGACCTTGACGGCGGTCTTGAACCTGCGGTTGCCCCGGATGAACTCGACGTCGAGATCCGTTCCGGGCGCGCTCTGGCTCACAATCTCGACGACGTCCTTGAGCGAGTCGACCTTGCGGCCGGATACGGACGTTATGATGTCGTACTTCTGAATCCCCGCCTTGTGCGCCGGCCCGCCTTCGGCCATGTCTTCGACGACGACGCCGTTTTCCACCCCGAGCTGCATCTTAATCGCGGGATCGAGATCGCTCAGGTTGACCCCGATGTAGCCGCCGCCGGCGGGAGCGCCGAAGTCCTCTGTCCTGTCGCTCTTCGCCAGAAGCTCGGAGAGGAGGTCCTTCGCGCGGTTGATGGGGATGGCGAATCCGATCCCCAGATAGGAGTTCGTGTGGCTGTATATCGCCGTGTTCACGCCGATGACCTCGCCCTTCAGGTTCAGCAGCGGGCCGCCGCTGTTGCCCGAGTTTATGGCCGCGTCCGTCTGTATGAAAGTCTCGTAGAGCCCCCGCGAGCTGTCGCGGAGCTGCCTCCCCTTGGCCGACACTACGCCGACTGTGACCGTCTGGTCGAACCCGAAAGGCGATCCTATGGCGATTGCCCAGTCTCCCACCCTGATCTTGTCCGAATCCCCCAGCGCCGCCACCGTCAGCCCCCCGCCCGGGATTTTGACGAACGCGAGATCCGTCTTGCGCCCCGCCAGCACGTCCGTGGCCTTCACGGTCTTCCCGTCCGCGAACTTCACCACGATTTTGTCGGCGCCCTCGACCACGTGCCTGTTCGTGAGGACCCATCCGTCCTCGTGGATTACCAGGCCGGATCCGCCCTTCACGCGGTCCGGGGACTGGAAGAACAAGTCGAAGAACGATTTCGGCGCCTCCTCCTGCACGGAGATGGACACCACGAAGTCCTTCCCGAGCTTCGCCACCGCGGAGAAGGCGTCCTCGGTGTCGGACAGCCCGCGGAGCTTTTCCGCCAGGACGGTCCGGTCGGCGTCCTGCCTCGAGGAGCAGGAGATTTGCGCGGAGATTAGGGCGCCGGCGGCGGCGGCCAGGGCCAGACTGACAGCGTAAGCGCAGAATTTCATGACAGCTCTCCAGTGAAACGCGTCGCCGCCGCGTCAGCGCAAGGCTTTGATTGCCGTCCGCTCGGCGCGCCGGATGATGTCGAAGGACATCTCTGAACCCGGTTTGATTCCTTCGAGGATTCCGTTCAGGGCCTCGAGCGAAGACACGGGCCGGCCGTCGACGCCGAGGACGATGTCGTACTGCCGAAGTCCCCAGGCGGACGCCCTGGATCCCTCCTCGACGGCCGTGACGAGGAACCCCTGGCCCGGGGAGAGAGAAAGGTGCGCCTGGAGAATTTCGCCGACCGGCCCTGCGGAGAGGCCGATGCCCCCGTCGACCGCCCTGCGCCCGCCCCCGAACTCCATGCCGTCCATCCGGATCCTGAACCGCCCCCGCACCCTGGAATCGACGTACTTCTCCAGCAGGTCGGGGTGCTTCTTCCTGAACTCCTCCTCGCTGGCGGCTTCGAAGGTCTTGGCGCCCTCGGGGCCGGTCACCTTGAGGCGCACGGAACCGTTCGAGTCGCGGGCGTACTCGACTGTTTCCGCTCCGTTGGAATAGGTGAGGGTGAACTTCCCGTTGCCGATTGCGACCGACTGCCACGGACCGCGCTTGTCCCTCTCCTGCATCCTGTGCTGCTGCAGCTCCTCCTCGAGCCTCTCGCGCCATTTGCGGAGCTCGTCAAGGTCGGGGAAGAGCCTCGCGCTCCGGTCGTTCCATTTCTTCCAGAACTCCCTCCATTCGTCCGGGCTGCCCCTGCGCCCTTCCGGCCTGGGGCCGAAGAAGTCGTCCAGATCCCGGAACAGGTCCTCGAGTCTGTCCTTGCCGCCTTCCTTACCCTCCTCCTTTTCGCCTTCCTTGCGCGAGTCGGGCCGCCTCATGAGGCCCCTCATCAGTTCGTCCAGGAGCTTTCCGAGAGCCTTCTGGCCCGGGTCGCCCGCCCCTTCCGCGCCCTTCCCGGGCTGATCACCCCGGTTCCCGGCCTTGGACGCCTTCTCGATGGCCGCGATGATTCGCCCTGCCCGGGCCTTCACCTCCTCGTTTTCGTTCGACTGCGCCTTGCGCACGGCTTCGAGCGCGGGCCCACCGATGCTTATGAGCTCCTCGGTGGCCTTCTCGCGGACCTTGAAATCGGGGTTCCCGAGATCCGCGACCAGGCGCTGGACCCTGAGAGCCGTAGAATCGGCGTCGTTCTTCGGGGTTTCCTGCGCCGCGACCGGCCCGCAGACGAACATGGCCGCCAGAAGAGCTGCAGTCGGATGGATTCTCATCGTCCCCTCCTTGATTCAACGGGTCCGAACCTACCTGCAAGGGGCATTATAAGGCTCCTGCCGGGGGCCCTTCAACATTGCAGACGACCTGCGCGCGGATTTGCCCCCTCCCTGAGCCCGCGAATCCGCGCGCGCAGCCCTTCGACAGGCTCAGGGCGCAGCGCGTGTCATAACCCGGGCGAGCCCTGCTTATTCGGTTCCGGCTCGTCCGGGTCATGCTAATCGGACCCGTCGAGCAGGAAGTGCACCGATTTGCCGTCCGCCAGCACGTGCACGATGTCGCGGGGCGGCACGCCGAGTTCCGAAAGCGGGAGCCTCGCCAGCGGCGACTCCGAGTCAATGGACGGGACGATTGCAGGCGACGCCTCGCCGCCGCACCTGCAGGCGGATTCCGAGGCCGGGATGCGCTTCCTCGGCTTGCGCACCATCCTGACCTCCCCGCAGAGGCCGCACTCGAGGGATTCCACGAAGTCCCGATCGAGAATCACCGACGTCTTTTCCCGCGGCCCGCCCGCGAGCGCGATGAGGCCGGCGGCCGTGGCTTCGGATGCGGACAGCCCCGTCTCCCGCAGGTCCTCAATCGTTTCGTGGCCGAGGCATCCCTCGCGGACGCAGAGCTCCGTCGCGTAGAGGAAGTCCGCGGAGCCGCCGTAGACTATCGCCCTGGAGCTGCGGGGCCCGAGGCCGTGGATTATCTTCACCGCCTCCTGGACCTGCAGGCCGCCGATGATTGAGGCGATTGTGGCGGTGGTCGGTATCCTGCCCGACTGGATTCCCTCGGTCGGCAGCCCGCCGCAGGAATATTTCGCCCCGAGGAGCCGGTAGTCCTCGTCGGCGAATCCGCACTCGTAGCAGGCCCCGTCCGGCGGCAGGTACGTCCGGACAGTGCCGGAAATCTCCTCCATGCCTCCGTCTATGAGCGGCGTTCCCGTGCGGAAGCAGGCCGAGTTCACGAAGAGCCTCGCCTCGCGGTTGTCGAGGCAGCTCAGCACCGCGTCGGCGTCGCGGAAGAACCCAAGGCCCTAATCGAGAGCGACGTCTCCGTGGTCGGGCAGGACGTCGATTCCGGGGCGGATTTCGCGCATGCGCTCAGCCGCCGCATCCACCTTCGCCCTGCCCCTGTCGCCCGGCCGGAAGAGCACCGACCTCGAAAGGTTCGATTCCTCGACCGAGTCCGAATCGACCAGCACGATCCTGCCCGCGCCCAGCAGGGCGAGGTTCTTGGCGGCCTCGTTTCCCAGCGCGCCGCAGCCCGCCACCAGGAAGCACGACTCCTCCAGTCTGGCCTGGTCCCACCAGCGGATCAGCCGCTGGCTCGCGAACCTGTCGCCGTCGGAAATCCGGAAGCCTTCGGTGCCGCTCATGCGTCGCCTGCAGGACCGGACCGGCGGAAGCCGCGCCGCTCCGAAGCCCGGCCGGGGCAGGCCCCTGCCGGGCGGCCGGCGGGCGCTACGCCGAATCCTGTTCCTCGATTCGGACTTTTATCATGACGTCGCCCTGTTTCACCGCGTTCACCACGTCCTGCCCGCTCTTTACCTGGCCGAAGACCGTGTGCACGCCGTCAAGGTGCGGAGTCGCCCTGTGCGTTATGAAGAACTGCAGATCG
>JBFZBV010000263.1:0-6276 GCA_041308285.1 Planctomycetota bacterium
CCGCATTCCTCGAGCTGGCCCTTGGATACGAGATTCAGGCGGAGCGCGAGACCGGCGTAGAGCAGATCCGTTTCCCGGCCCATGGACGCCCTCCAAAGCGAAGACGAGGCGCATTGTACCGCTGTCCCGGCAGGCATCAATCGGGCAGAGGTTCGATTGGACGTCGTCGGCGTTTCCTCAACGCCGGCCGGGATGGGGGGGTCAATCCGATGAAAGCCCCGGCTTCCGCATCTGCGGGACAGCCCTCAGGCCGGAGCGGGCAGCCTGATTGAGAAGACGCTGCCCTTGCCGGCCTGGCTCTCGACCGAGAAGGAGCCGCCGTGTACCTCGGCGATGTGCTTGACGATGGCCAGCCCCAGGCCCGTGCCTCCCTGGCTCCTGCTCCGGGCCTTGTCCACTCGGAAGAACCGCTCGCCGATTCTCGGGAGGGCCTCCGCCGGGATTCCGCATCCGTGGTCCTGGACGGAGACGACGGCGGCCAGGCCGTCGCGGCGGGCCGCGACGAGGACCTTTCCGCCGGCTTCGCTGTACTTGATTGCGTTGTCGAGAAGGTTGGTCGCCGCCTGCCCGAGGAGCTGGGCGTTGACAACCGCCGTCAAATCCTCGGGGCAGTCGACTTCGACGTGCACGCCCTTCTCGAGCGCTTTGGCGGAGCAGGCCTCGACCGCGTCCCTGAGCACCTCCATGAACGCCGTTTCCTCCTTTTTGAGCTGCACGGCCCCGGGGTCCTGCTCGAGCCTCGAAAGCAGGAGGAGGTCCTCGATGATTGTGTTGAGCCTGTCGGCATGCTTCGCGACGATTCCCAGGAAACGATCCGCGTCCTCCTTGTCCTTCGCCGCTCCGTCGAGGAGCGTCTCCACGTACCCCTTGATGGAGGTTATCGGGGTCTTGAGCTCGTGGGAGACGTTCGCCACGAACTCCTTTCTCAGGTTCTCGAGCCTGTGGATGCGCGAGATGTCGTTGAGCACGATTACGGCGCCTATGCGGGATCCCTCCGCGTCGCGGAGAGCCGCGCCGCACGCGTTGAAGAACCGCTCGGTCTCGCCGTCGCGCAGCACGACGCTGCCTTCCCTGGGCTCGGTGGCGGCGAGGGCTTCTGCCACGAAATGCTGCAAATCGTCGTTCCTGACGGCTTGCTGGATGGTGGTCCCGCGGACGGAATCCCGCGCGAGGCCCAGCATCCGCGCCGCGGCGTTGTTGACGCTGATGATGCGCTCGTCCGCGTCGACCGCAATCACGCCCTCCGACATGCTCATGAGGACGGCTTCCTGCTCGTTGCGCTGGCGCACCAGCGTTTTCAGCCTTTCGCCGAGCTGCTCCGCCATCCTGTTCATGGAGACCGCGAGGTCGCGCATCTCGGCCGCCTCGGGAAGCGGGATTCTTCCGCCGAGGTCGCCCGCCGCGAAAAGCTCGGCCCCGCGCCTGAGATCCTCGAGCGGGAGGCTTATCCTCCGGAACAGCACGATTCCGGCCGCCGCCGCAAGCACCGCGATTGCGAGACCCGCGAGGGCGAGATGGGCGTAGAACGACCTGAGGACTCCTTCGACCTCGTCGAGAGGGAGCGAGACCCTCACTGCCGGACCAGCCCTGCCGCTCCCGCCTGCAGGGACGGCCACGTACATCATCGTCCGCTTCAGGGTCGGGCTGTACCTCGTGGCCGATCCGACGCGGCCGGCCAGGGCTTCGGCCACCTCGGGCCTGGAGGAGTGGTTGTCCATGGCGGCCGGGTCGTCCTCGGAATCGCCCGCGACCTGCCCGGAGGGGAGGACGACGGTGATTCTCGAGGCGGTTTCCCTGCCGCGCTCCTTGCACCAGCGGTCCGCGCCGGCAGGGCCGCCGGATTTCATGACGTCTGCGATTTCGCGGCCGAGCAGCTTAGCCCGGACTTCGAGCGCTTCGCCGGTCTGCCTGAAGTGGAATCGATGCATCGAGCTCGACGCGTAAAGGGCCACGAAGAGGAGCGCGCCGGCGGTTATCGCCATGTACGCGGGGTAGAAAGTCCACGCCAGCCTTTTCCTGGGCACGGCACCCTCCTATTCGGAGAACCTGTATCCGACGCCGCGAATCGTCTCTATGCGCCTGCCCGAGGCCCCGAGCTTCTTCCTGAGGCCTGCCACGTGCACGTCCACGGACCTGTCCGTCACGGCGCAGTCCTCGCCCCTGACGGCGTCGATAATCTGGTTCCTCGTGCAGACCCATCCCGGGCGGCGCGCGAGATGGTGAATCAGCTTGAACTCCGTGCTGGTGAGGTTCACCGGCTTGCCCTTGACGAGCACCTCGTGGCGGCCGGGATCAATGACGAATTCGCCGGCCTTCACCGGGGACGCCTCCTCGGGAGGTTTCTCGGCGGCCCTGCGGAGCATGGCCTTCACCCTGGCGACCAGGACGCGCGGGCTGAAGGGCTTGGTGATGTAGTCCTCCGCGCCCAGCTCGAGCCCGGTGACCACGTCGGCCTCGTCGCCCCTCGCCGAAAGGAACGCAATCGGCACGTGCGCGGTCTTCTGGTCGGCCTTGAGCGCCCGGGTCACGGCGAACCCGTCGAGCCCGGGCAGCATCAGATCGAGCAGGATGAGGTCGGGCGGTTTCCGCCTTGCGGCCCGGAGGGCCGCTTCGCCCGACTCGGCCGTGGCGACCTGGAAGCCGTCCCTGGCGAGGTTGTACTTCACGAGATTCAGGATGTCGGCTTCGTCGTCAACGACGAGAATGAGCTTCGACATCGGGCCTCCTCAAGCCTTGTACGCCGCGGTGGCGGTGGGGGAACCGTGGCGCTTCATACGTGCTGATTCCGCCTGTGCCTCACAATCTGGCCTTCCACGAGGTAGATTACGTCCTCGGCGATGTTCGTCGCGTAGTCCGCTATGCGCTCGAGCTGCCTTCCGGCGGAGAGGTAGTTGAGGAGGCGGTCGATGTGGTCGGGGTTGAGCCTGCACGCGGCAGCGACCTGCTCGAACATCATCCTGTATATTTCGTCGACCTCGCGGTCCCCCTCGAGGACCCGTCGCGCGGCGGCCGTGTCCATCTTCATGAGGGAGTCGAGGCTCATGCCGAACATGGTGAGAGCCTTGCGGCCCATCCCCGTGAGGTCGAAGGGGATTTCCATCGGCTCCTTGCCGCAGAGGTCCTGGGCCCGTTCGGCTATGTTCACGCCGTGATCCCCGACGCGCTCGATGTCGTTGTTGATTTTCAGCACGGCGATGATGAACCTCAGGTCCGTGGCCACAGGCTGGTGCAGCGCGAGGAGCTTGAGGCACTCCTCCTCGATTGCGACCTCGGCGACGTCGATTGCGGAATCCGCGTCGATGATTTCCTGTGCGAGCTTCCAGTCGCGGTCGGCGATTGACTTCAGGGCGTTCTGAACGTCCTTCTCGACCTTCGCCATGAGGGAGAACAGCATCTTCTTGAGCTTCTCCACTTCGATTTGCAGGTGCCTGGACATCGCTTCCCCCTCGAATATGGGCCGCCGATCTATCCGTACCGGCCCGACACGTACTCCTCGGTCCTCTTGTCCGCCGGGTTCTCGAACACCTTCGCGGTCGGGCCGAATTCCACGAGCTCCCCCAGGAGCATGAACGCCGTCTCGGAGGAAACCCTCGCCGCCTGCTGCATGTTGTGGGTCACTATGACGATTGTATAGTCTTCGGCGAGATTCCTCATCAAATCCTCGATGTGCGCGGTGGCCACCGGGTCGAGGGCGGAGCAGGGCTCGTCCATGAGCAGCACCTCGGGATGCACCGCGAGAAGCCTCGATATGCAGAGCCTCTGCTGCTGTTCCGCGCTCAAGGCCAGGGCCCGGGAGTCGAGCCTGTCCTTCAGCTCGTCCCAGAGCATGGTGGCCCGCAGGCTCTCCTCGACAACCGGCTCGAGGCCGGACATCTTCGCCGTCCCGTGCACCCTGGGGCCGAAAGCCACGTTGTCGAAGACGGAGAGCGGGAAGGGATTCGGGCGCTGGAAGACCATGCCCACGCGCCTCCGGAGCGACATGAGGTCCACGGAAGGGGAGCGGATGTCGATGCCGTCCAGGAAAATCCCCCCTTCAATCCGGACGCCGCGCGTGAGCTCGTTCATGCGGTTCAGGCAGCGCAGCAGCGTGGACTTCCCGCAGCCGGACGGGCCGATGACGGCGGTAATCCTCCGCGGCCTTATCGGCAGGCTGACGTCCTTGAGGGCGTGGAACGCGCCGTAGCGGAGATTCAGGCCGCGTGTTTCCATCTTCAAATCCATGGCGCCGCCCTATCCGAACCGGCCGACGAGGTAATCGTTCGTGCAGCAGTTCGCCGGCCTCGTGAACAGCTGCCGCGTGGGGCCTATCTCGACGAGTTCGCCCATCAGGAGAAACGCGGTCCGGTCCGACGACCGCGCGGCCTGCATGGTGTTGTTGGTCACGAGCACGATGGAATGCTTCTCCTTCAGATCCAAAAGGGCGTCCTCAATCTTCGCGGTTGATATCGGATCGAGGCCGGAGCAGGGCTCGTCGAGGACGAGCACTTCGGGCCTGAGCGCGAGCACGCGGGCGAGGCAGAGGCGCTGCTGCTGGCCTCCGGACAGGTTCTGGGCGGGCTCCCCGAGCCTGTCCCTGACCTCGTCCCACAGGAAAGCGCTGCGGAGGGAGCTCTCGGCCCTTTCCTCGAGTTCGGAGCGGTTGCGGACGCCCGCGAGCCTCAGCCCGTAGACGATGTTGTCGAGGATTGACCACGGGAGGGGGACTGGGACGGCGTAGACCATGCCTATGCGGCGCCTGAGCGCGGCGACGTCCACTCCCGGGTCGTATATGCTCTTGCCGTCTATGCAGATGCGCCCTTCGCAGTGGAATCCCGGGTCCAGGTCGTTGAGCCGGTTCAGGCTCCTGAGGAAGGTCGTCTTGCCGCTCGAAGCCGGGCCGATTACGGCGAGCCTCTCGCGCGGCATGATGTCCAGGTTCAGGCCCTTGAGCACCTGCTTCGCCCCGAAGCCCGCGCTGAAGCCGCGCACCTCGATTTTCGCGCACTCGCAGCCGGCCATCCGTCACCTCCTCCCCCCGACTGCCAGCTTGCGCATGAGGACGTAGGCGAGCAGGTTGAGGGCCAGTATGGCAATAAGGAGCACCGACGCGGTCGCGTAGGCGCTGGGCATCGATATCCCCTCGCGCGACAGGATGTAGAAGTGCAGGGCCAGGGTCCTCGACGAGTCGAACAGGGAATGCGGGAGCTTCAGCGCCGATCCCGCGGTCAGCATCACCGCGGCGGTCTCGGAGATGCTCCGGCCCATCGAGAGCACGATTCCCGTGCAGATTCCCGGCAGGGCCGATCGCAGGACGACGTGCGTCACCGTCTGCCAGCGCGATCCGCCGAGGCCGAAGCTCACTTCCCTGTAGGACGCCGGCACTGCGCGGATGGCCTCCTCGCTCGTGCGGATGATTGTCGGGAGCACCATCAGCGAAAGGGTCAGGGCCCCCGAGATTACCGAAAGGCCCATGCCGAGGGCTATCGCGAAGAAGACGAAGCCGAACAGGCCGAAGATGATTGAAGGTATGCCCGCGAGGCAGTCCGCGCCGAATCGGATTGCCGACGTCACCCGGCCCTCGCGGGTGTACTCCGTGAGATACACCGCGGTGGCAATCCCGATGGGCCCGGCAATCAGCACCGCAAGGCCCGCGACGGCGACGGTGCCGACGATGATGGGGAAAATCCCGCCCCCGCGCCCCATGTCGCGCGGCTCGGCTGTCAGGAACTCGATGCTGAGGTGCGGAATCCCGTTCACGAGGATGAACGCTATTATGAAGAACATGACGCCCACCGTCCCGGCCGTCATGGCCCACATCGCGGAAGCGGCAATCCTCTGGGCGGTCGAAGGGGCCAGCCTCACGGTTTCCCTCCCTTCCGGGCCTTCCCGCGCGAGACCGCGAGCGCAGCGGTGTTGAGAATCATGATAATCACGAATAGCGTGACGCCCGTCGCGAACAGGGCTTGGCGGTGGTCGCCCGCCGCGTAGCCCATCTCCAGCGCGATGTTGCTCGTCAGCGTCCGCACCGAGTCCAGCGGCGAGTGCGGCACTTGCACCGCGTTCCCCGCCACCATGATGACGGCCATGGTCTCGCCGATGGCGCGGCCCATGCCGAGGATGATCGCGGCGACGATGCCGGAGCGCGCGGCGCGCAGCATCACCATGGTGGTCGTCTGCCAGCGCGTGGCCACCAGCGCGATGGACCCCTCCCAGTAGCTGCGCGGGACGGCCGTGAGCGCGTCCACCGAGATGCTCGTGATCGTCGGCAGCGCCATGATCCCCAGGACGATGGAGGCG
>JBFZBV010000264.1:0-11468 GCA_041308285.1 Planctomycetota bacterium
ACGGCAGCAACTTCCGCGTGGGGCAGGTGAATTTCTACCGAGCGGTTCAGAACAAGACACCGCAAGGCGTCGCGCAGGCAGTGGCTCTGACTTTAATGCCCCGCCCTGTCGGCGGAGAAGAACCGCACCACCTGGACGAAGAAAATCGCCCTGAATACGGCGGTATCGATGCTTCCGCCGAAGAGCAGCACGGCGGCGCCCCCGGACATCAGAATCAGCAGGACCGCGGTCTTCTCGTTCCTGGACTTGGGCGGGAAGAAGACGCGTTTCCTCCTGAGGACCAGGCCGACGGCGCTCAGGCCCGCGAACGCCGCGATGCCGGCCAGTGTGCCGCGGGGCGCCTCGAACGCGAGGACGCCCGAGAGCACCACGAAGTACGCCGACACCCGGAACATCGCGTTGAAGTTCATCTTTCCCGCCTGATTCCGGCGCCCGCCCCGGACGAGACGGCCTGCCACGCGCAGGGCCGCGCCCACCCCGATGGGGTCGCGAGGCGCTTCCCAGCCACGGCCTCGGACGCGTCCACGACGCTGACCGTGCCCAGGCCCGCGGCGGCGGCGCGTGCCTCGGCTGCCGCCCCGGGCCACGAGGCGACCGCGACGATTTCCTCGGAGGGGCCGCGGAGAAGCCTGCCGAGGACCTCGGCCAGCGGGGCGGATTCCGCCGGAGAGACCAGTGCGAGATCCGTGAAGATGCCCCTCAGATGCGAAGTCCCCCTGGCGGGAGGCCCGGCATCGTCCTCGGACGACGTCAGCACGAGCCTGTGCACGTACCCGGCCTCCTCGAGCATGGCGGCGACGGACGCCGCGATCGAGACCGCCCTTTCGAACGCGACGAACCTCTTCACCCTCCCCTTTATGTCGGGCGGCCGCGTGTCCATGAGCACGGTCGCCCTCTTCATCTCGTAGCGTTCCTCGTCCCGGACCATGAGCTTCCCGTGCCTTGCCGTGGACTTCCAGTGTATGGACCTGGGGTTGTCCCCCTGGACGTACTCCCTGAGCCTCTTGAACTCCGCGTCGCCCCCGAACCGCTCGGGCGAGGGGCGGTCGATTCCCGCGAGGCAGGATCCTGGAATGCCCCCGCTGACGTACCTGAGCTTGGGGAAGACGACGAACCTCGAATCCGAATTCCCCGCGCATTCCGCCTGGAAGAACCCGAAGGGGAAGGAGGTCCTCACAGAGTACGATCCGCCCGAGTAGAGGCCGCGCCTCTGGAACCTCACCGAGTAGCCCGCGCGGTCAGGCGATCCGCCGCAGCAGACGAAGGAGGCCTCGGCCGAGCGCCCTCCGGGGAACCACTCCGTGAGGTCCCTGAGCGAAAGCGCATAGGCGGGAACGAGGGCGCCGCGTTTCCTGGCGGTCACCTCGAATTCGGAGGAGCTTCCGGCGAACAGGTCGGGCGGCGGCTTCCGGACGATCTCGAGCCGGAACAGCGACGAGAAGGGATACCATGCGGAGAAGAGCAGCGCCACGACCATCAGGCAGAAGACCAGGACGACGAAGTTGTTGAGCAGCGTGAAGCCGACGAAGCCGGTGAAGGCGGTCGCGGCGGCGAACCCCACGCCGCCGAGTGTGATTCTGGGGAGGCTGCGCCGTGTCGCGCCCGGCATCGCGGTCTTTTTAGCCTGGTCCGGAGCGCCGCTTGCTGTCATGGGGAATCCGCCCCCCCCAGGCGGCGCCGCGGCCGTCAAATCGGCACCGCGACGGAATCGACAATCCTGCGGACGATGTCGGCCTTTCCGCCGATGGAAGGCAGGCTGTTCCTCGTGAGGAGCCTGTGGGAAAGCACAGGCACCGCTATCGCCTTCACGTCGTCGGGGAGCACGTAGTCGCGCCCGGCGAGCAGAGCGCACGCCTGGGAAGCCCTGAAAAGGCACAGAGAGGCCCTTGGGCTCGCTCCGAGGATGAAGTCCGGCGATTCCCGCGTGGCCTGCGATATGGAGACGATGTACGAGACCAGTTCCGGCGACACCGGGACGGCCCTCACTGCAGCCTGGATTTCCAGGACCTCGCCCGAGGTAATCACGCTCGATATGGACTCGAGCGGATGCCGCTCGACCTGATCCGTGAGAATCCTGGCTTCTTCCTCGCCGGAGGGATAGCCGGGGATTATGGCGAGGAAGAAGCGGTCGAGCTGCGACTCCGGCAAGGGGTACGTTCCCGCGTATTCCACCGGGTTCTGGGTCGCGAGGACCATGAAGGGATCGGGGAGCGGGTGCGTCCTGCCGTCGACCGTGACCTGGAAGTCGTTCATGGCCTCGAGCATGGCGGACTGGGTCCTCGGGCTGGTGCGGTTGATTTCGTCGGCCAGGAGCACGTTCGCGAACACAGGTCCGCGCCTGAACTCGAATTCGGCGGACTTGGGGACGTAGATCGAGACGCCGATTACGTCCGAGGGCAGGAGATCGGGTGTGAACTGAATCCTTCGGAACTCCCCTTCAATCGACCTGGCGAGGGCCCTTGCCAGAACGGTCTTGCCGACGCCCGGCACGCCTTCTATCAGTACGTGGCCTTTCGATATGAGGCCCACGAGGGCGAGGTTGAGGACGTCGGCTCCGCCCACGAAGACCTTCGAGACGTTCGCCCTCAGTTTCTGGAGCTTCGAGAAAGCGCCGGGCTTGTCCATAAAGATTCCGCCTGCAGCCTCTGGACGTATGTTGAACGGATTCCGGGCGCGCCCTGTTACGTCCGGCACGCCGGAAATAGATGATGTCCTTTCCGGGCCGGCAAATCAACTAGCCCCGGAAGCTTCGCAGGGTGTTCGCTGTTTACACCGGGTCCGCAGCGGAAGTATCATGGGACGGACGAGCCGGACCGGACATGGGCGCGAAGCGGGCTCCGCAAGGCCGGACGGGAGCGCTGTGAAACGGATTGATGGGCACATATCAGATCTCCTGGACGCTGCAGCCGGGGAGCCCGACCTTCGCGGCGCCGCCGACAGGGCCGCGCGGCTCCTGAAGGAGATCTCCGGCCTGGAGCGCGTGGAGATTGTGCTTTCCGACCGGGAGCATGCGTCGAACGAGGGGGGATCCCCGGGAGATCCCGATCCGTGCGCGTGCGCCAGGGTCATGGAGAGGCGTTTCGACCCCTCGTCGCCCTGGTTCACGGACAGGGGCAGCTTCTGGACCCCGCATCCCCGGCCGGCCGGACCGGAGCCGGCAGTGCGCCTGTGCGCTCCTGCCGACTGCGGCACGCGCGGGTTCGGCACGGCCGCAATCGTGCCGCTCCAGTCATGCGGGCGGACTCTGGGATTCGTCCGCTGCCTCGATCGCAGGCCGGGCGTGATGGACAGGGAGGACGTGGCGGTTTTAGAGGACGCCGCGACGGCCATCGCGACCGAAATGGCGAGGGGCTGCGCCGCCCGGGCCGTGGCCCTGGCGGAAGCCACTCACAGAGCAGCGATGGAGACCGCGCTGCAGGGCTACGTCGTCGTGCAGGCAAGTCCCATCAGGGTCGTTGCAGCCAACTCCTATTTCGCCGACAGACTGGGCTTCGCGCCGGAGGACATCATTGGCACGGGACCGGACTTCCTGCTCCAGTTCCTGCAGCCGGAAGACAGGCCCGCCATCATGGACAGGTTACGGAATCGCCTCGCGGGCAACCCGATGGAGGGCCCCTTCGAGGTGCGTTTCACGTCCAGGGACGGCCGCGAGGTCTGGTTCATCGCGCTGGCTACGAGCGTCATCTACCAGGGCAAACCGGCGGTCCAGGGAGTGTTCGCGGACATAACGGAGCGCAAGAAGACGCGGAAGGCCCTCGAGGAGAGCGAGGCCAAATACCGCAACCTCGTCGAGAAGGCCAACTTCGGGATTGGGATAATCCAGGACGGACGCTTCAGGTTCGTGAACGAGCAGCTCGCCCTAATCGGGGGCGGCGCCGCGGCCGACCTGGAAGGCATGCTTTTCACTGAATTCATCCACCCGGACGAGCTGCCCAAGGTGAGCGACTACTACCAGCGGCGCCAGAGGGGCGAGCCGGTCCCGGCGATCTACGAATCTATGCTCCTGAGCCGGACCGGCGGCGCGATACACGTCGAAATCATCGCGTCGATGACGACCTTCGAGGACAGGCCAGCGACAATGGTGGTGGTCCGCAACATAACCCACATGAAGGAGGCGGAGGGCGCAGCCAGGGCGAGCGAAGCGCGCTTCAGGGAGCTCTTCGAGAACATGGCCTCGGGCACGATTGTGCTGCTCCCCGACAGGACCTGCCTCGACTTCAAAGTGACTGACATGAACCTGTCGGCCGAGCAGATGTGCGGTTTCTCCGGAGGGACGGCCGTGGGAAGGATGGCTTCCGAGGTCCTGGCCTTCCTGGAGCATGCGGGGATATCGGAAACCCTGAGGCGGGTCTGCGCCACCGGCGAACCCGAATCCATTCCGGCGACGCCCGTATTCCAGGGAGAAAAGACGCGCTGGTGGCGCTGCCGCGTCTTCCGCCTGCCGTCGGGCGAAATCGTCATTGTCTCGGACGACATGACGAGGGAGACGCAGGCCGAGCGCGCCCTTAAGGAGAGGGAGCAGGAGCTTCTGCATGCGCAGAAGATGGAGGCCGTCGGCCGGCTCGCAGGCGGCATCGCGCACGACTTCAACAACCTCCTCACGGTCATAAACGGCTTCTCCGAGGTGGTGCTCGGGCGGCTCGGCGACCAGGAGCCCGCAAGCTCCGAGATGGCCGAGGTGCTCCGGGCCGGGACGAGGGCCGCGGAACTCACCAACCAGCTCCTCTCCTTCAGCCGGAGACAGGTGCTGAGGCCGAGCCTTCTCGACCTGAACGCGGTCGTGGCTGAGATGGAGAAGCTTCTGCGCAGGCTCATCGGCGAGAACATCAGGCTCGTGACCAGGATGCACCCCGGGATCAAGCCGGTTCTCGCCGACAAGGCGAGAATCGAGCAGGCGATAATGAACCTAGTCGTGAACGCCAAGGACGCCATGCCGGAAGGCGGCACTCTCGCCATAGAGACGGGCAGCGCGGTCTTCGGGCCGGCGACGCCCGGCAGGCCTTCCGGCGCCTCTCCGGGCGAATACGTGCTCCTCTCGCTGACCGATACGGGCGTGGGAATCAGGAACGAGATAAGGGACTTCATATTCGAGCCGTTCTTCACGACCAAGGAAGTCGGGAAGGGGACGGGGCTCGGCCTTTCGATGGTGTACGGGACCGTGAAGCAGAGCGGGGGATACGTCATACTCCGCAGCGAGCCCGGCCACGGGTCCACTTTCACCATCTATCTCCCGGCGGTGGAAGGCACCGCTCGCCGGGAGCCCGGCGACGACAGCCGGGATGCGCCGGCCGCAAGAGGGGAGACAGTTCTCCTGGCCGAGGACGATCCCGGCGTGAGGATGCTGACGAGGAAGCTCCTCGAGGGTTCCGGGTACGGGGTCATAGATGCCTCGAACGGCATTGACGCGCTTTCGGCCTGCCGGACCTCCGAGAGGAGCATAGACCTCCTCCTCACGGACGTCGTGATGCCGGGCATGAACGGCAAGGCCCTCTACGAGTCCGTGAGGGCCCTGAGGCCCGGCATCAAGGTCCTCTTCATGTCCGGCTACGCGGACGGCGCCGGCATCAAGGCCGGGCTCGTCGAGATGGGGCTCCCGTTCATCGAGAAGCCGTTCGGGAAGGCGGTTCTGGCCAGGAAAGTCAGGGAGGCGCTGGGGGGCTGAGCCCGGCGCGCGATTCCGCGCACGGCTGGCCCGCTCCCCGGCGCGGGGGTATAATCCTGCACCGGCGCGGCTGCAGAGCGGAGCGTTCCGGAGCAGCCGGGACCGGACCAGCGCGGGCAGTGGAGGAAACGATGAGAAGGCGCGATTGGGAACCGTGGCGAGTGGCCCTCATCGACCCGAGGCGCAGCAAGCAGACATGGGAGCTGTACATGGGCGGAAGCTCCTGCAGGTACCGCGACCTGTTCGACGGGTGCGAATTCAGGATTATAAAGAAGTCGGACCTCGGCAAGGCGTATTTCGAGTTGCGCGACCCCGACCGGTGAGGCGCGCTGCCGGGGCGGAATCCGGGACGAAGGCATGAGAAGACTCTTGGACGGGAATGAAGCCGTCGCCAGGGGCGCCCTTGCCGCAGGCTGCCGCTTCTTCGCCGGGTACCCCATAACCCCGGCGAGCGGGATACTGCACGCCATGATGGCCGAGCTCCCCGGCCTGGGGGGCGTCGCCGTCCAGGGCGAGGACGAAATCGCGTCCATCGGCATGTGCATCGGCGCCTCCATTGCCGGGGAGAAGGTGCTCACGGCCACCTCCGGCCCGGGGCTCTCCCTATACTCCGAGAACATCGGCCTCGCGATAATGATCGAGGCGCCGATAGTCATCGTCGACTGCCAGCGCATGGGCCCCGCGACCGGGTCCGCCACGAAGACCGGCCAGGGCGACATCCAGTTCGTCCGGTGGGGCCACTCCGGCGGCTACCCGGTGATCGCGATCGCGCCCACGTCGGTCGAGGAGTGCTACACGCTGACGGCAGCGGCCTTCGACCTCGCGGAGAGATACCGCACGCCGGTCTTCGTGATGATTGACAAGGAACTCAGCCTGACCAGGGAGACGGTCGACCTCGAGTCGATTGCGCTTCCGGAGCCCTTCTCGAGGGCGATGGCGCCGGCGGGTTCCGGCATCCCCTACGCTTTCGGGGATCCGTCCGAGGTGCCGGCTTTCGTGCCGCTCGACGGATCGGCGATGGTCAGGTACACGGGCTCGAGCCACGACGAGAAGGGGGATCTCAGCGGTTCCGCCGCGGTTCTGGGCAGATTCACGAGGCATTTCGTCGAGAAGATAGAGGCGCGGGCCGACGAGATGGCAATCACGAATCTAGACGACGAGGAAGGGGCGGACATCCTGGTAATCTCTTACGGAATCACGGCCAGGGCCGCGAAGGAGGACGTGGCGCGCGCGAGGGACAGGTCAATCCGGGTCGGCCACCTGGTCGTGAAGACCCTCTGGCCGGTCCCGGAGAAGGCCATCCGCGGGGCCGCAGCAGGCAAGTCCAGGATTCTGGTCCCGGAGAACAACTACGGCCTGTACAGGAGGGAAATCGAGCGCATCCTGTGCGGGGCGTCCATCGGGGGGATACAGAAGGCTGACTCGACCATGATTGCGCCCGGCGAGGTGCTGGAAGGGATACTGGCGGAAGCCTGACAGGAGGCGGGTCCCAATGGCGTATCTGCTCAGGGAGGACAAGCTGCCGCTCCCGTTCTGCGGGGGATGCGCGTCCCACTCCGCGACGAGGATGCTGGACAAGGCCCTCGAGATATGCGGGCTCGGGAGGCTCGACGTCTGCCTCGTGACGGACATCGGGTGCAACGGCCTCATCGACCAGTATTTCGACGTGCCCGGCTTCCACGGGCTCCACGGGAGGTCAATCACCTACGCGACGGGAATCAAGCTCGCCCGCCCCAGGCTCAAAGTGGTAGTCATCATGGGCGACGGAGGCACCGGAATCGGCGGGGCGCACCTGCTTTCGGCGGCCAGACGCGACGTCGACATCACGCTGATCATCGTGAACAACTTCAACTACGGCATGACCGGGGGCCAGCACAGCGCCACCACGCCCCTGGGCGGGTTCACGACGACGACCTCGGGGGGGAACATAGAGAAGCCGCTCGACATCTGCCGGGCCGTAATCGCGGCGGGCGGCAGGTTCGCCGCGAGGCTCATGTCGTCCGACAAGGACCTCGCCGAGGTGCTCGCGCGGGCAATCAGGTTCAAGGGTTTCTCGGCCGTCGACGTCGTCGGGCCCTGCACGGCCTACTTCATGCCCAGGAACGGCCTGAAGCGCACGTCCGAGCTCGCCGATCTCTGCGGAAGACTGGGCTGGGAGATGGGCGTCCTGCGGGACGAGGCGGGCGAGGATTTCCAGGACAGGTACGCGGCAGTCGCGGCCGCGTCCGCGGGCCGGAAGAAGCCGGCGGCCGCCGCAGCGGCGGAGGCTCCCGGCGCCGGGACCGGCCCGCTCGGCATCCGGGGGAGGACCGAGGTCGTAATCGCCGCCTCCGCCGGCAACTACGTCCGTTTCGCGGGCACGGCCCTGGCGCAGGCGGTGATAGACGCGGGCGGATGCGCGGTCCAGAAGGACGACTACCCGATCACGGTGAGGACTGGATACTCGGTCACCGAGCTGATTCTCGACAGGGGGCGCATCGAGTACATCGGCTCGGATTCGCCCGATCTCGTGGCGGTCGCCAGCGCGGACGGGCTGAAACGGATTTCCGGCATCCTGGCGGCCCTGAAGCCCGGGGCCCTGGTGATTGCGGACGAGGACCTGCCCGAGTTCAGGACGGCCGCCGCCGTGCGCCGCATGCCAATCGGGAAAATCGCGAAGACCGTGGACCGCAGCCTCGTCGCCATGGCGTCCGTCGCGCTGGCCTCGGCGGTGACCGGGATTGTCGCCCCCGATTTCCTCAGATCCGTGATTTCGCGCCTTGGATCCAAATCGGTCATGGAGTCCAACCTCGCCGTGTTCGACGCAGCGGTCCGGTCCGCCGGCGCGGCGGACCGGACCGCGCAATGACGCGGTCGGGCACTGGGAACCGGCTGCTGATTCCGGACCGGCGGCGGTTACGGCCATGGAAGTGAACCTGAAGCTCAGGGTATCCCGCCGCGGGGAGCGCGCCTTCATGGGCCCGGGCCCCGCGGACCTGCTCCGCGGCATAGCGCGGACGGGGTCAATCCGCAAGGCCGCCGCAGGCATGGGCATGTCCTACGTCAAGGCCCTCCGCCTCATAAAGGACATCGAGTCGGGCACCGGGATGAAGGCGGTGGAGCGCAGGGCCGGAGGGCCGGGCGGAGGCGGTTCGAGCCTGTCCCCTTTCGGGCAGGGCCTGGTCCGCGCGTACGACGCATGGGCGTCGAGGGTCCTGGATTTCGCGGTTTCGGACCTCCCGCCGGAGCTCTCCTGCGGGAGCCGCAGGGCCGGGGTCCGTCGTTCCGGATCAGCGGGGCAGTCCCGGAGTCGGCCTTCCGCCTCGGGCGGGAGGCGGTGAGGCGGCCCGGCCGGAAGCGGCTTCCGATGCGGAATTCCTGCGGCGGGGCCTTTTTCGGCGGCCGGGACCGCCCGGGCGGGCGGCATCACTCGTTGCGCAGCGCGGCGACGGGGTCAATCCTGGCGCCGCGGAATGCGGGGTAGAGGGCTGCGCAGACCGCGATGGCGGTCGCGAACAACGGCGCGAGGAGAACGACCCAGAGGGGCAGAATCATGACGTCCCCGGCGAACGGCATGGCGGTCTCCCTCTCGATAATCCAACTGCCCAGCGCATTGCCCGGGAACATCAGCAGTCGGGCCATGAGAAGCCCGGTCAGGGATCCGAAGACGCCGATGAACCCGCTTTCCGTCAGGAACACGGCCAGGACCTGCCTGTTCGAGGCCCCGACGGCCTTCCAGATTCCGATTTCCCGCGTACGTTCCACCACCGACGTAATCATGGTCGTCATGATTCCCAGCGCGGCGACCACCATGATTATTCCCGTCATGAACGACTGGAAAATCGTGAGCCCGGTGATGACCGTGTCCATCTGGTCGAGCATCGCGCCGACAGAGACGGCGATGTATCCCTGCTTCTGCAGCTCCTTCTGGATGTCCTGGGCGTTCTCCGAGGCGTCCGCAGATGCTATCGCCCTGGTGTAACCCGAGCTCGAGTTGAACCTCGACGCCTTGTAGAGAGTCCTCGCGAGCCCTAGCGGCATGAAGATGTCCGCGGACATGGAGTTGCCGTCCTCGAGGATGTTGAAGAACCCGTCCTTGAGCTCGTGGTCCCGGATTACGCCGACGATTCTGAGCCTCAAGCCCCCGCCCTCGGCCGCCGGGCGGTCCGACGTCCGCCTGTCCATGACCTTCATGGCGATTCTCGCCAGCGCCGCCTTATCCTCCGCGGAAAGATCCACGCCGCGCAGGAGCCTCTCGATGTCCACCGGCATGCCGCCGCCGCCCATCGGCGTGCCGAACATGTCCATCAGCGACGAACCGCCGACCGGGACGACGTCGAGGTACTTCCCGACCCACCCGGCCTGGGCCTCGTCGCTGGTGACCTTCCAGGTGTAGAGGAGGTACTCGTGCACGAGGACTTCCAGCTCGTCCGCGCCGGTGAAATACGATCCCGCGATGAGCCTCTTCCTGTACCTGTCGCTGTCGTGCACTAGCCCGAAGCTCAGGATGGACTTGGAGATCTTGTCCCCGCACCGGGCGTCGAAGCGGTCCATGACGATGGGCACGACCGACGCGACGTGGGGGACCTTCAAGATGTCGTCCAGCGCCTCGTCGTCGATTATCTTCGTCTTCCTCCCGGCCCTGGGATGCGGCCTCCTGCGGTTCATTATGGCCCTCTTGAGCCTGAGCCTCTTCTCCTCGCTCATCTCCCCCTCGACCGTCACTTCCTCCAGGAAGTCGCCCATGTCCACGCCGAAGCCGGGGTTCACCGCGACCTGGCGCATGTTCTCCTCCTGCCTAAGTTCGCTTTCGAGGAACGAGTTCATGCCCTCGCCAGCGGATATGACGAGCGTCAGGGAGAGGATGGCGATTACGATGCCCAGGGCCGTGAGTATGTTCCGGCCTTTCTTGCGGAGCAGGCCCTCGAGCGCCATCGAGACGAGTCCGTAGACGTTCAAGCCGGAGCCTCCCCGCCGCCCGCGCCTTCCTGATCGCAGGGACGCGTGTCCTGGCTGCAGATCCTGCCGTCCGCCATCCTCACGATGCGGTGCGCGTAGCGCTGCGCGAGTTCCGGATCGTGGGTCACCATCACAATCGTCAGACCCGCCCTGTTCTGGGCGACAAGCAGGTCCAGAATCTCCGCGGACGTCTGCGTGTCGAGGTTGCCGGTGGGCTCGTCCGCGAGCAGCAGCTCGGGCGAGTTGACTATTGCCCGGGCCAGCGCAGTGCGCTGCTGCTCGCCCGCCGAGAGCTGGCCGGGCCTGTGCCCCGTCCTGCCGGAGAGCCCGACGCGGTCCAGAAGCTCCAGCGCCTTACGCTTCCTGTCCCCCCGGGACACGCCCGCGAAAATCAGCGGCAGGCTCACGTTCTCCCATGCTCTGAGCGTCCCGGACAGGTTGAACGACTGGAACACGAACCCGACTGTGCCCAGCCTGAACTTCGCGAGGGCTTTCTGGGAGAGCGCCTCCAGCCTCTGGCCGGCCACCTCCACCGAGCCCGAGGTCGGCCTGTCCAGCCCTCCGAGGAGGCTGAGGAGCGTCGACTTCCCCGACCCGGACTTGCCGAGGATGGCGACGATTTCGCCGCGCTCCACGGCGAAATCCACGCCCCTGAGCGCCTCAATCACGGCGCCGCCCTCGAGGCGGTAGAAGCGCTGTACCTGCTGAGCCGATACGAACATGGCGGGGATTGTAATAGATACCGGGCCTGTAAGCAAAACCAAGCGTGCTGCGGGACCGCGCCCGCCCGCCGCCGCACCAGCGCCGGCCCTGGCCCGAAGCCAGCGATGAAGAGTCGCGCGCGGAATCGTCCGTGGCTGTCGTCGGG
>JBFZBV010000265.1:0-4321 GCA_041308285.1 Planctomycetota bacterium
GCCAGGGCGGCTTCCTCCGGGCCCAGCATCGGCCGGACGTCGCGAAGCCCGAGGACAGCGGCCATGCTCCTCACGAGCGCCCATCTGACTCCGAGGGCGCCCGTGCCCGCCCGGCCGACAGGGCCCTCGACGAAGACGAGGCCGGCGTATCCGGGCGCGTCCGTCCCGGGCCCGGCGGCCGTCCGCAGGGCCTCCTCCCTTCCGCAGACGGCGAAGCCGTCTATCCTGACCGCCGATCGCGGGCCGCCCTTGCCGGACGCGGAGAGGATCAGGTTGGCCTGCGCCGCGTGCTGCTGGACGAAATCCTCGAAGGAGAACGATCCGGTCATGTTCCTGCATGCTTCGAACGATTCGAACACGTCTTTCTCCGCGGCGACCAGGACGCCTGCGGCATCGATTGGGACGCGGAGGAGGTTGTTGGAGAACGACAGCTCGCCGCGGCCGCGGCCGGCTTCCGACTCCGCTTCGAAGCTCACCTCGGTCATGGACGGCTCGTATGAGCGATGGACGGAAATCGTGACTCGCCTGCCGGCCTGGACGGCCCTGAGGACGCCCTCGCCGGCGGTTCGCCCGTCCACGCGGAAGCTGTAACGCACGTTCGAGACGTCCGCGGTGCCCCGGTTCGCGAGGTGGGCCACGAAGGAAATCCTGTCGCCGGGCCTTCGGGGAACGGCCTGAGGCGCCCGGGCGGGCGGATCGGCGGATACGCTCCAGCGCGGCCGCCCGGCATGGATGCCGGTCCTCGGGAGGATTTCTATGCAGAGCACGTCGAGGTCGGCGTCGGTCCCGGAATCGTCAGGCCACGGCCTGGGCGGAGCCAGCCATGATTCCGGTCTTTTCCACTCGATGCGTTCGACCGCCGAGGCCTCGATCCTTCTCGAACCCGACTCGCCGGCGACTTCGACGGACAGGCCGTCTTCCCTTGCGACGCCGGAGACGACCTCCCCCGACCGGAGGATGACGTCGTCCGCGCGGGACGCTTGCGCGAGGAGCGCCGAAGCGGCAATGGCGGACGCCAGGAGCAGAGCGTGCTTCATCGGGCGTCCCCCAAGCCGGCGGCCCGGGGCGGCCCGGCCGCGCGCTCCCGGGAGGAGGCGGAGACCGACTCGAACACCGCAAGGGCGGCGAGGCAGGCTGTTTCAATCCTGAGGACGGCGGCGGAGAGCCTTGCCTTGGCGAATCCGGCGCTCTCCAGGGCCGATGTCTCCGCCTGCGAGAGCCCTCCCTCCGGGCCGGCCACGGCTACGGCCGCCGCCGGGTCTCTGCGAAGGAGAAGCACCTCCGACAGCGATTCGCGCGCCTTGGGATCGAGGACTATCCTCCGGTCCGGCAGGCTGCCGGCGAGGAATTCACCCAGCGGGACCGGGCCGGAGATGTCGGGCATGTGCAGCCTACCGGACTGCTTGAGCGCCTCCGCGGCCGAGGCGCGCAGGGAGGCGATTTTGCCGCGGCCGGGATTCCGCACCGACGACCGCTCGAACTCCACGAAGACGACAGCGGAGGCGCCCAGTTCCGTGCATTTCTCGACGAGCCACCGCGCCCTCTTCCCTTTGGGCATTGCGGCGGCCAGCGCCATGCCGGGCGGCCGGGGGAAGCGGCGGACGGCGGAGACGTCGAGCAGGGCGGACGAGCGGCCGACCTCTGCGACTACGGCGTCGCCCTCGGCGCCGTATCCGTCCACCAGGAGGGCGGCGTCGCCCGGTCCGAGCCGCATCACGCGGGTCATGTGCTCGAATTCGGGGCCCGATATCTCGATTCGGCCCCTGTCGAGCGGGGCTGGCGCGAAAAACCTCTCCGTCACGCAATCACCGCAAAGCCTGCGGCCTGCTCCCGGCGGGACCTCCCCGCCGGGAGCCCGGGCCCGGGCAGTAGTATAACACGGGCCGGCTTTCACCGTAGAGGGCGGGCCGGGCGGATGGGAGGAGCGGCGGGGCCGGGGGGCCGGCACCGTGCGATTGGCCGCATGCGGGTCTGGAATGGCTTTGACACGGCCTGGATTTCAATTAAAATATCCGCGTTTCTGGATCAGGATGAAGGAGCGGGGATTTGCCTGCTGACAAACCGATAGAGCGCGAAGACAGGTTCGAGAGCCTCGTGAAGAGGACGCTTGCCTTCCTGGACGAGAACAGGAGCGTCGTGGCCGTTTCCGTGGTCGCGGCCCTGCTCATTTCCGGCGCGGTGTTCCTCAAGATAAGGGCGTCCAGAAAGCTCAACGAGGACGCCTGGACCGACCTGGCCAGGATGGGAGGCCACACGGAGACCACGTCCAAGGTCAGGGAGATTCTGAAGCGATACGAAGGGACCGATGCGGAAGTCTACATCAGGATGAGCCTTGCGAGGAAGCTCTTCGAGGACGCCAGGAAGGACGAGGTCAGTTCCAAGAAGGAGGACGTCGAAGCCCGGATAAAGAACCTGAGCGAAGCCGTGGACCAGCTCGAGAAGTGCCTCAAGGAATTCGGCGGCCATCCTGCGGCGCCCGACGCGAAGACGATGTACGAGAAGATTAAGAGCGAGCTGTCGTGGGCCCGCGAGCACGGCGGGTCATTCGACCCCAAGGCCCCCCATCGCGTGTGGCGCAAGAAGACGTGGACCGCGGCGGAGGCCAAACAGGCCAGGAAACTGGATCACCTCGACGACAAACCCGGCCTTGAATCTCAGGTGACTATCGAGACGTCCAAAGGGCCGATTATCCTCGCGCTCTACGAGGACGACGCTCCCAACCACGCGGCGAACTTCATCTCCCTCGTCCAGGAGGGGTATCTCGACGGCAAGGAAATAACCGAGGCGGACGGCCTCCTGGTCGCCGCCGGTCTGCCGGCCGACCAGAAATCCGTCTATGCCCTGAAACCGGAGATTACCGTGCACAAGCACGAGCCGGGGGCCGTCGCCATGGCCGTCGAGAGCGGTTTCGAATCCTCCGGGCAGCGCTTCCACATCATGAAATCCGCCGCACCGGACCGCGACGGCAAGGAGACCGTCTTCGCCAGGGTCATCATGGGGATGGATGTCGTCTCCAAGCTCGTCAAGGGCGACAAGATCACGGCGGTCTGGCTGGACAAGAAGAAGATGAGGGACTACTACCCCCTGGTGAGATACCTGGAAGAACCGGCCAAACCGCCCGCCAAGGCCGGCGGGAGCTGAGCGGACGCGGCTGCCGGTCGCGGAGGAGGCGCACTGCGCCTCCGCGGGTGCCGATGGTTCATCGCGTTTTACGACCTCAGAGGGTTCTCGTAGTCGACGACGAGGCGTCCATACGCGAATTGTTCGTCGAGCTCCTGTCCACCCTGCCGGTCGAAGTCGAGGCCGCCTGCTGCGTCGACGAGGCCATCGAAAAACTCAGCCGGGCCGGCTTCACCCTCGTCATAACCGATCTCAACATGCCGGGGGGAAGGAGCGGGCTGGACCTGATGGAGGCCGTGCGGCAGGATTTCCCGGGGACCAGGATAGGCGTCATCAGCGGCTCCTCAGGCGAGGGATTCAAGGAGCGCATGATTGATTATTCCCCGGATTTCTTCATGGAGAAGCCCCTGGACATCACGGCCTTCCTGCAGAAGGTGTCCATGGCCCTCGAAGGGGCGTGATGCGCGGCAAGGCGGGTGCGGGGGCGCTCATTTCTTCCCTTCCTTCGGATTCCTGCCGAGCGATTTCCAGGCCGCGTCCTTCATGGATTCGGCGAGCGTGGCGGGGAGGTCGAGGCATGCGAAATGCTCCGGTCCCGCGAAGACCGCCGAGTTCCTGCCGGGGGCGCCGTAGTCGTCTTCCGCCCCGCCTTCGTCGATGAACAGCGAGAAGCTCGTGCCGCCGTGGTAGTCGTTGCCCCCTGCGCGCCCCTGCCCGGACGAGCACAAATACCTGTCCTTCCCGCTCCTGTCGCGGAACAGGCAGAAGGAGTTGTGGGCGGAGGCGCCCTGGGAGAAACCGTCGCCGCCGTTGTAGACGTCGTCCCCGCCGTCGTCGACGAAGACCGTCACGCACTCGTCCCAGGCCAGGCCCTGTGCCACGCAGTGGTTCGTCGTGTAGAAGTCGCCGCCTCCCTCCTCTATGAAGATTCCCACCGCCTGGTGGGCGGAGAAGCCCTGGTCGTAGCGGGAGCCCGTGTACGAGTCCGGGTCGGCGCCCAGGTCGGCGAGAATCCCGGTTCCGAAGAAGTAGCCGCCTCCCTGGGAGACGTTGCCCGCCTCGTAGCGGTCGCGGCCCGAGCCGTCGACCAGGATTCCCATGCCGCCCGAGGCCCACTGCCTGAACCCGACGGCGCACTGACCCGAGACCGGATGGCATTCCGGTCAGACCTAAAGGACCAATATTGACATAATCAGGAAGT
>JBFZBV010000266.1:0-3074 GCA_041308285.1 Planctomycetota bacterium
TCGGCCTTCGTCCTGACGTATTCGAGGCGACTTCCGCGGGCTTCGCTCCGCAGAACGCATGCTTTCAAGCGAAGGCGGATTATCTCAACGAGATTGCTTCGCTTCGCTCGCAATGACCCCCAAATGTGCGCTTCTGGAGGGCCGCGCTTCAGCGCGGCCTTTCGTCGAATCAAATGGATGTTCTTGATGAAGGCCCGGCGGAGCCGGGCCCTCCAGAGACCGCCGATGTAGCCACGGCACTCAGTGCCGTGATCATCGCCCCAACTGAGTGGGGCGGCTACATCCGCAGGCCGTGATCTTCGGATATCCGCCCATTAGTCACTTGGCGAAAATATCCTTGTAGAAATTTCAAAGACATCCCGGTTTCACGCGCGCAGCGCGTGATATAACCCGGACGAGCCCAACCTCTTAGGTTCCGGATCGTCCGGGTTATGCGAACCGGATCGAAAGCAGCTCAGAACTTGAGGTCGATTGACGCCTGGGCCTGGAGGCCGGGCTCGTTCTGGCCGGACCCGTGAATCCTGTACTCCTTGTTCCCCAGGTTCAGGACCGCGAGCGCCAGGGACAGGTTGCCGGACAGCGCAATCCCGCCCCTCAGGTTGACCACGCCGTAGCCGGGCGTGCCGTCAGGCGGAATGCGCTGCGTGTCCGTGCGGTCCGAGGGGGAGAGCTTCCTCTGGCGCCACGCCCACTTCCACGACGCCTCGATCCACCATTTCCCGGACTCGTCGGAGTATTTGGCGGCCATCACGCCGCTCGTCGGGGGCATGCGCGACATCCACTCCCGGCTCCTGATTTTCTCGGAGGTGACGTACGTGTCGACCTTGCCCTGGGTGGCGGCGGCTCCGGCCTTGAGCTCGATCCGAGCGAAAGGCGACCAGGTGGCCGAGGCCTCGATTCCGCAAATCCACCCGTCCCCCACGTTCGCCTTCCTCACCTCCTTCTTCCCGTCGATAATCGCGCCTGTGGGGTAGCGGACAATCATGTCCTCGACGACCGTGTAGTAGACCGCGAGTTCCGCCGCAAGCATGCGCTCGCGCTTGATTTTGATTCCCAGATCGAAGGACGTGAACAGCTCCGGCTCGAGTCCCGGGCTCGGCGTCTCGATTTCGTCCGACCTCGCCATGTCGAGGCGCGTCAGGTCCGACAGGTTGGGGGCCCTGAACGCGGTCGAAACCCCGCAGTACACGTTGCAGCATTCGTGCGGGGAGAAGCCGGTCTTCAGGGCGAAGGAGAGGTTCTCGAACGTGTCGCTGATTCTCGTCCTCGTTCCCGTGTCCGGATCCTTGACCCTGCCGCCCACGAGCCTGGCGAGCGTGTACCTGAGCCCCGCGGTGAAGCGGAGCTCCTCGAACGGCGCATACTCGTCCTGGACGAAGGCCCCGAAGATGTCGTAGAGGGAGTGGTCCGCCACCGGGCCCTGTATCTCGCTGCTCTTGAACGACCCGTCGGCGTTGTAGCTGTCCTTGCCCGACAGGACGAAGTCGCGGTAGTACTCCGCGCCCGCCGTGATGTCGCCCGCAGGCGTGTCGAAATCGGCGCTGCCCCAGAATCCCGGCGCGACCACGTCGCAGACCTGCACTTCAGACGCCCCGTTCGACTTGATTCTGAACTCGCGTTCCCTCTGGTGGTGGCACGAGGCGCTGAAACGCAGTGCTTCGAGAAGGTCCCCGACGTCCCTGGCTTCGATTTGGACGTATCCGAGGTCCCTCCACTGGTCCATGGACCTCTCGCGATCGGTCCCCGCCGTGGTGCCGTGCCACGGCGTGCAGGATGTCGTGCCGTGGGTCCGCCAGACGTCCTTCTGGTCGGTGCGCTGGAAGGCGGCGGTGATTCTCAGGTTCCGGGCGGGATAGAAATCGCTCCGGATGTCGCAGTCCCACTCCCCGTATCCGGATTTCTCGACGAGCCCCACGTGGCGCCCGGCGGTGAAATCGTTGAAGTCCTTGTACGTGACGCCGGCGTGGACGCCGATTTCGCGGCCGAACCCGCCGTCGACGTCGAGCCTGACGACGCTCGAAAGGTCCGGCGTGGTCTCCCTGACGTGGGCTGCGCCGCCAAGAACCGCCCCCTCGCCGGACTCCCGGCTCCTCCGCGAAATGACGTTGACCGCCCCGCCGATTGCATCGCTGCCGTAGAGCACGGACGCGAGGCCCTTCACGACCTCAATCCTGTCCGCGAGGAAGGGATCAACCGTGCTCCAGTACTGGTTGGGCCCCTCGCGGAACGTCGAGTTGTTCAGCCTGATTCCGTCGACCAGGAAAAGCGTCCTGAACCCGGTGAGCCCCCTCAGGAACGGCGATCCCTGCCCGTACGAGGTCTTCTGGACCATAATCGACGGGTCTTCGGAGAAGATGTCGGGAATGGTGCGGAACATCTTTCGCGACCGTATCTCCTCCGACTCGAAGAACTGCACCGAGCAGGGGAGGCTCAGGAGCCGGGATTCCTTCCTGTTCGGCGTCACCACGACGTCGGGCAGCAGCGCCCAGGGGTCTGCTGATTCGTCGTTCCGGGGGGAATCCGGGCCCGACTCCGCGCCCGAGGCCGGCCTGCCGGCAGGCGGGGAGGGCGGCTCCGCGCATCTGCCCTCGACCGGGATTAGGAGGAAAAGCAGCACAAAGGCGGCGGTTGCTCTCGCGGGCATCGTCTCCTCCTGCATAAAGCGCACGGGATTAAGTATTCTCTGCCATGTCAGCGCGGAATCCGGCCGTGCGGTTCGGATTTCCGGCAGGCGCGGGGCGTTCGACGCGCGCGGTCCAAGTATCTGGAATTCCTTCGGCGGGCATGTATCATTCATTCCTGGCGACCTTGAATGGGGCAGTGGTATTTCGCGCGGCAATGGGGGTGCGGAAGTGAGAGTCTCTGACCTGCGCTGCGAATGCGCGGAGAATCCCATAGGCATCGTCGTCCGGAGGCCGATTCTTTCCTGGCGGATTGAGTCCTGCGTCCGGGGGACGGCGCAGACCGCGTACCGGATAGAAGCGCGGGACGAAACCGGCAGGCTCGCATGGGACTCGGGCAAGGTCGAATCCGAACGGTCCGCAGGGGTCGAGTTCGGAGGCCCTGCGCCGCGA
>JBFZBV010000267.1:0-6508 GCA_041308285.1 Planctomycetota bacterium
GGTACGGGATTAAGCCCGGCGACTCGGACACCTCATGCACGGCCTGGGCGTCACTGGCGCTCAAATCGGCAAAGATGGCGGGGATTGAGGTCCCGCTTTCCTCGATTGCGGGCGCGCGTGCGTGGTTCGATTCGGTGACGGATCCCGCCACATTCCGGGCAGGCTACATATCCAGAGGCGACAGCGGGGCCCGGCCGGCGGACGGCATGAAGTTCCCTCCCCTGGAGGCCATGACCGCGGCGTCCGTCGCTTCCAGACTCCTACTCGGCGAACCCAAGGACTCTGCTCCGATAAAGGGCGGGGCCAAGGCGGTAAAAGAGAAATTGCCGGTGTTCAGCCTTGATGATTATACAATCGACATGTACTACTGGTATTATGGCACCTTGTCGATGTCGTTGATGGGCGGGGAATACGTCGGAGCCTGGGCTCCGGCCATGATTGACGCCCTGATTCCCACTCAGATGGCATCCAACGGCTGCGACAAGGGATCGTGGTCGCCGGACTGCGTGTGGGGGAAGGAAGGCGGCCGGGTGTATTCAACGGCGATATGCACCCTCATTCTCGAAATACTGGGCAGGTCTGTGCCGGAGACGAAATCCGGCGACTGACCGGACGGGATGAATGACGGCTGTCGGATACAGATGGAGCGTCCTCTACGCATGGATTCTGGTATCCGCCGTGATCGCTGCCGCGGCCGGTGCTTACACCTACATAAACCTGAGGAGCGGGGCGACGGCCGCGGTGGTCAAAAAGTGGACAAGCGCCGCTCGGGACCGGATAGCCAGGTCCATGCCCCGCGTGGAAGCGGCATTGGATGCGGTGGAATCCGAAGCGCTCTCTCGCGCGCACGAGTCGGGATTCGATTCGGCCCCGGTCTTTGAACCCGCATTCGCAGGAAATTTCAAGCTTTCCGCGCTCTTCGAACCCCTTAGCCCCCTGCCCCGGCCGCTGTCCTTCCGGGGGCTGGTCGAGAGGAAACCCCACGACGCCGAAGGCCTGAGACTAATCGAGGAGGGAGAGGACCTCGAATTCAGGCGCGGTGATCCTGAAGGCGCTCTTGAGATGTACGCCAAGGCGGCTTCCGCCCGTTACGGGTCTACGGTCCGGAACGAAGCGGCCATGGCCGCGGCTGCAGCCGCATTCAAAATCCGCGACTTCGACGATGCCCTCTCGTTCTACGAATCCATGTCGGAAGAAGGCAGGATTCCGGAGATAAATCCATGGACGCGTGCTGCCGCTGCCCTGAGGGAGGTGGACTGCCTGGAAGAGCTCGGCCGGGAGGGCGAGGCGTTCGATGCCGCCGCCCGCCTGGCCCGCGGCCTGCTGGACAGGTCTGCCGGCGCGCGTTTCGCGGGATTATCAGGGGAGCAGCACGCATTCTTCTCCCACGAGGCGTTCTCCGTGCTCGGGAACCGTGCCAAAGGCTCCGACGAGAGGCGGAACATCCTCTTGCAGCTAGAACTCCTGCGGATGCAATTCGAGAGGGACGATGGCGTTCTGGAAGCACTCACCGCCTCGGTCGTCCCGGCCCTCAGGAGCAGCGAACCCGGCGCGGCCCTGGTGCGGTCGGGGGTGGCGGAATGGCTGAGGGCCAACATCGGGGCCAAGGTCGACGCGGATCTGATTTCGGTCATAGAGAAGCGCGTCGTACTTGCCGGATTGGCCGGCCGGGAAAAATCCGGAAGGATTCGGATGAACGCTCTTCTGGGCGGATTGCCGGTAGTCGCCGTAGTGCACAGGGACGGGAACGGGTGGCGAGGGATATTCCTGCACAGTCTGGTTCTCAGAAAAATGTTCTGCGCCGAGCTCGGCACCGGAGAGGCGGACAGCCCTCTCCAGTGCTGGCTGGACATAGGAGAGAACCCGGGCATGAAGGCTGCCGATGGATCCGCGACCGCGCTCGCGTCGGTTCCGATAATGGACGATACGGGCTGGGCTAGGCTTTCTGCGGGGCCCTCGCCCGGGACTGTGGAGTCGGAAATCAGGTCCCAATGCGCCGTCATCGACGTGTCAGCCGCCGCGGCCGCGTGCCTGCTCGTTGTCGGCACGCTCTTCATACTGAGGCGCCTCAAGGCGGAGATGGACCTCCAGAAAATCCGATCCGACATGATTTCGAGCGTCTCGCACGATCTCAAGACGCCCCTATCCATAATCCGTTCCGCGGCCGAGACCATCCAGATGGGCCGGATTTCCGGCCTGGACCAGCTCGGGAAGTACGTCGAAGTAATCGCCAGGGAGACCCGCAGGCTGGAGGGGATCGCGGGGAACGTCCTCGATTCGGCGAGAATCGACGCGGGCAGGAAGGAATACCGATTCGAAAGCATTAATCCCGGCGCGATTGTCGCGGAGGTCGAGCAGTCGCAGGGGCCTTATCTGAGGGCTTTGGGATTCGAATTCAGCGCTTCGTGCAGCGAAAACCTCCCTCGTGTCCGGGCGGACGCGCAGTCGCTCGTGTCGGCCCTGTACAATCTCCTGGACAACGCGGCGAAGTATTCGCCGGAGGGCAGGGAGATTTCTATCTGCGCCCGAGAGAAGGGCGGCGAAATCGCCTTCCGCGTGGCGGACCGGGGCAGGGGAATCCCTCCCGAAGAGAAGGCCCGCCTTTTCCAGAGGTTCTACAGGGCGAAGACCGTCCTATCGGCCTCAAGTGGGATAGGGCTCGGGCTGGCCCTGGTGCTCGAGACCGCGAAAGCGCACGGCGGCAGGGTGGATGTGGAGGACAGGGAAGGGGGCGGTACCGTTTTCAGCCTGGTGCTGGCGCGCGCCGGGCCGGAGGATGCCTGACATGGCTGCTTCAAGGATACTCGTGGTCGAGGACGAGGCCGCGATGAGGTCGGTCCTCAGGGACAACCTCGAATACGAGGGCTATTCGGTCATCGAGGCGGGGGACGGGAGGGAGGCGCTCGAGAAGATCCAACGGGACGCGCCCGCCCTCATTATCATGGACATCATGATGCCTGTCATGGACGGCATCGATGCCACCAGGCGGCTCAGGGAGAAGGGGGTATGGACGCCGGTGGTGTTCCTGTCCGCCAGGGGGGATGAAATCGACAGGATACTGGGGCTCGAGATCGGCGGGGACGACTACATTACGAAGCCGTTCTCCATGCGGGAGCTACTTGCCAGGGTGAAGGCGATGCTCCGCAGGGCCGAAGCAGGAGGAAAGCCCCCGTCCAGCGTCAGAGTGGGGGACAGGACCGTCGAATTCGACACTTACTCCGTGAAGCTCGCCGACGGATCGAGGCTCGCCATGTCGCACCTCGAAGCCGGTTTGCTCGAACTCCTGATGCGCGAGAAGAACAGGCCGGTTCCCAGGGCGAGGATACTCGACGAGGTCTGGGGCGTCGAAGCCTATCCGACCGACAGGACCGTGGACAACACGGTCGTCAGGCTCAGGAAGAAGCTCGAGGAGGACCCGAAGAAACCGAGGCGCATAATCACGGTGCACGGAGTCGGATACAAGTTCGCAGACGCCTGATTGCGCAGATGAAGCCGGCGATCCGGACCGGCTGCAGGCCGGGATTCGCCGCGGGATGGAGCCGGAAGCCCGGAAGGGCTCCCCGCACACGACTCTTCATCGCTGCTCGACCGACTTGAACCTGTCGGGACGAGAAGCGATAATGGTCGAGTCCCGGAACCTAGAAGCAGAACGGATTTGCTTCCTCTGCGGGCCTGCTGCCCGCCCGGGTTTCCGGTCCTGGCTCGTCGGGGCCTTGGCCCCGGTTTTCTCGGAGGTGCCGATGCCGTCTATCGCACGCATTACGAAGTTCGCCGCTGCTGCGGTTCTGGCTGCCGCACCGCTGACAGGATGCCTCTTCCCGCCTTCCCCAAGGCAAATCGGCAAAGCCATACTCCATGCCCCTCCTCCCCCCAGGATTGAAGTCCACAGGCCGCCCAGGCCGAGCACAGGGCACGTCTGGACGGACGGGCGCTGGGAGTGGAACGGGTCCAGGTGGGTATGGAATTCGGGCTCGTGGGCCAAGCCCCCATCCAGGAATAAAGTGTGGGTGCCTGGGCACTGGGACAGGACCCCGGCCGGGCACGTCTACGTGCCGGGGCATTGGAAATAGCGGCCTGACCGGGCGCCATGACCGCCTTCGCGCCTTTGGGATTGCATTCCCCGCCGGTTCTGGTATCATGCGCGCGACGGGGCCGCGGCGGCAGAGCCGCGTGCCCGAGCTCTTAATTGAGCCGTCGGGGCGGAGTAGCTCAGTTGGCAGAGCAGCGGAATCATAATCCGGTGGCCGGGGGTTCGAGTCCCTCCTCCGCTACAATCATATCCCTGCCGGCCTGAACAAGGCCGATCCCCGCGAAATAGCGCCATCGTGTTTACAAACAGCGGCCCTTTTTATACATTCGCCGCGAGGTGCGGATGTCCGACAGAATCGAAATCAACCCGAAGTTCGAGCGTGCACTTTCCGCGGCCGGGCTGTCGCGCCTCGAAGACTTCCTTTCTCTCGACGGGGGCGAGACGATTGCCCGAAGCCGGACCACCTCGACCGTGATGATTTGCGGCGCCCTCGGCGGCTGCGGGCTCTTCCTCAAGAGATACATGTTCCCTTCGGTCGCAGACAAATGGAAGGGGGCTTTCAGGGGGACCCTTTTCGGCATGTCCAAGGCCCAGAACGAGTGGGAGAACCTCGGATTCCTGTGCTCCATCGGCGTCGGAACCCCAGACCTCTGCGCATGGGGCGAACGGAGGTCCAGGGGTTTCCTCAAGGGCTGCTTCATCGCCACGGCCTCGGTCGAGGGGGCGGTGAGGCTCGACGTCGCGCAGTCGCGCGAACCCGACCCGGACATCCTGAGGAGGACGGGGGAGGTCGTGAACATCATGCACGGTCACGGGTACCGCGACGGGTCCCTTGCCATGCGCAATTTCCTCGTGCGCGAAATCCCGCCCGGGAACGTGGAAATCTTCAAGGTGGACTGCCCGAAGGGGAAGATATCGGACAGGCTCCGCCCGTCCGAGCGCGCGAAGGACATCGCCGCTTTCGCCGCCGGAGCCCGTCTGGTGTGCGGCACGCGGGGCGTGGACTCATTCTTCAGGGGCTAATTCAAGGGCAGGGACGGGGCGTTCTCCGACGGCGAGAAGCAATTCATCGAGGAGACTCTCGGGATTGCGTCCGGCCTCGAGGCGAAGGAAAGGGCCAGGCTGACGGAAGCCGGCATAAGGTCAAAAGGTGATCTCTAGCGCCGGAAGCTTCGAGAAATCCGAGGATCCGTCCGGGACGGTATGCATCCTGCCCGATTGCTCCTCCGACCTGGCATCCCTGAACCTGAAGACCTTCTCGGACTGGATGTCGTTCAACGGCGGAGCGCTGGTGGACAGGAACAGCCGCCGGAGCGTGGTCAGGCTCAGGCTCCGCAGGACGTATTTCCTGAAGCGCTTCCACAAGCCGCCCCTGAAGGACTTTCTCTTCCGATGGCTCGCGTTCAGGAGCGCGCCGACCCACGCGGCGACTGAGATTGCGGCGGCGGCTTCGCTCGAGAAGGCCGGCATCGGGACCTACAGGATTGTCGGTTTCGGAGAGGCCGCATCGGGCGCGGCGCGAAAGTCGTTCCTCCTCACGGAGGAGCTCGAGGGTTTCGCGCCGCTCTCAGTGATTGTCGCCGCCATGGCCCTGAAGACCCCTGCAGAATCGCTCGCGATTAAGAAGGCCGTTCTCGCGCCCCTGGCGCGGCTCGCGAGGAAGATGCATCTCGCCGGGATAACGCATCCGGATTTCTTTTCGACGCACGTTTTCGTCCTGATGGGCGCCGGGGGCCCCGAGTTCAGGGTAATCGACCTGCACAGATGCGCCGAGGTCCGCCGCATAAGCCGTTTCCACGCGGCGAGGGACCTCGCTGCACTGCATCTGACCTCCGCGAGGCCGCAAATCACGCGCGCCGACAGGCTGCGGTTCCTCAGGGAGTACCTCGGCAGGGACAGCCTGGACGCGGACGTGAGGGTTCTCGCGCGGAAAATCGCCTCGAGGTCCGAACGAGTGGGCGTGAGGAGCAAGTACAGGGGCTACGCCCCCCGGGAGGAGCCGTGATTTCGATTGTGGTGCCCACCCTGAACGAGCGCGCGAACGTGGCGAATCTCATAGGGAGGCTTTTGTCCGCATGCGGGCGGGCGGGGCTGGAAATCGAGATTATAATCGTGGACGATCTTTCCCCGGCCGGGACGGCCGAAGCGGCGCGCGCCGCGCTTCCCGCAGGGAAAGGGGCGGTCCTGAGCAGGAACGGGCCGAAGGGGCTGGCCCCGGCGGCGGTCTTCGGCCTCGAGGCCGCGCGCGGGGACATAGTGGGAATCATGGATTCCGATTTGAGCCATCCGCCGGAATCCGTCCCCGATATGGTCCGGGCAATCGAATCGGGCGCGGAAATCGCGGTCGGTTCGAGGTACGTTCCCGGAGGCGGCACGGAAGGGTGGCCGCTCAAGCGCCGTGCCGCCTCGAAGCTCGCCTGCATGCTGGCGAGGCCCCTCACGACGGTGAGGGACGCCACGTCCGGGTTCATTTTCATG
>JBFZBV010000268.1:0-5283 GCA_041308285.1 Planctomycetota bacterium
CTGCGCTTCTCGGGGTACTGGACGATTGGCACGTCGTCCAGGATTGAACGGCCGCGCAGGGAGTACTCCTCATCCGGCATGCAGGACGCAAGCGAAACGAGGGCTGCAAGGACGGGCGCCAGCAGCGCCGTGCGCAGGATTCCGGCTGCGGCCGGGATTCCCGCCAAGCGGAACATCTCAGATGCGGTCGTCATCTTACAGGGCGGTTTCCCACAGAACGACTCGGGGGCAGGGTGAATTGTACGACATCCGCAACGATGCCACAAACCGGTCCCGCCGGAACGTCCGGCTTCGCAAGGACCTCCGGATGCTACTTTATCATGTTCTCGCAGGCTTTGAGCTCCTTCCACGCTTCCTTCCGGCCCGGATCGAGATTGACCGCTTTGCGGAACTCCTCGCATGCCTCGGCGTACATGCCCTTGAGCCTCAGTATCCTTCCCAGGTCGAAGGCTATGCCGGCCCTGTCCCTGTGCCCCATGCCCCTCGCTTTCCTGAGGGCCTCCAGCCCGGCATCCAAGACCGCCGGCCACAAGCCTTCCGCAGCCATCAGTCCAATCCGCCTGTAAGGCTCGGCCGACTCGGGATCCAGCTCGGACGCTGCCCTCAAGTCGGACAGGGCTTTCTGCGCGTCCTTTTCCGCAATCCACTGGTAGAGCCCCATCGCCATCCTGACCCTTGCGGAGTCCCTGACGTCCAAGGCGCCCTCCACCGCCCTCAGGTAGAAGCTGTTTATGTCGTGGTAGGCTCTAACGTAGTCCTCGTTCGGGGCACCCAGGCCGTGTATCCGGCACCCCCTCAGGAGATAGGCCTCTCCGCGCAGTATCCTCGACGGGAGTTCGATCGCAGGATGCTTCTCCGCCGCTTCAGTGCATATGGAAACAGCCTGCTGGAAATCCTCGAGCCCGATGAAAGCCTCGGCCCTGATGAGCATCGCCTTGCCCTGCAGCGTCGTCGCGACGCCGCCCGCCGAGCGCACCTTTTCCGCCTCGGCGGCGGATTCCGCGAACCGCCTGAGTTTCAGCAGAATCCTCGCGCGATCGAACATGAGCGGCGCCTGCGGCTCTGATGCGGGAAGCATGCCCACCGCTTCCAGAGCGCTCTCGAAAGCGCCCGAAGCCTCCTCCACCTCCGCCAGGGCCCTGATGTATTCCGGGTGGTTCGGCCTCAGTTCAAGAGCCGCCCTCAGGTCCGACCTGGCGGAATCGAGGTTCCCGGCCCTCCTGCGGAGGCTCGCGCGGTGGAACCTGAGATCAGACTCGCGCGGGCTCAATTCAATCGCCTTCGAAAGGTCGGCATCCGCGGCGGATGCGCCGCCTTTCGTGCGCTCCAGGGCCGCCCCCCTCGCGGAAAGGTACAGGGCCGAATCCGGCTTCAGGGCAATCGCCCTGCCGTAGCATTTCACCGCATCGCCTATTTCCCCTTCGCTTTCGCGGATTCTGCCGGACATGAACCAGGCTTCGTGGACCGAGTCGTCGAGCGCGAGCGCCCTGTCGAGGTCCTTACCGGCCTCGGCGAGTCTTCCGAGCATGAACAGCGCCCTGCCTCTGGCCAGCGGCACGCCGTCTTCCTCGACCGATTCCGCGGGCGGAGGGCCTTCCAGGGCGGCCAGCGCCCGTGCGTACCTCCGGGAGGAATACTCAATCCTCGAAGAGGCGTAGGATGCGAATCCGTCCGCCCGGTTCCTGGAAATGTAGGAAGCCAGCGCCGCCTGCGCCTCGGCATTCCTGTCGAGGTCGAGCAGGATTTCTATCCTGTATCTCTGGACATCCCGGCCGGCAGCGCCTCGGCCTGCGCATTCCTCGACGGCTTCCAGCGCCTCGGCCGGCTTGCAGAGCCTGTGCAGGGCCCTGGCCTCCCCGAGGGAAATCAGGGAGTCCGTCTCCAAATCTCCCTGCCGGCACATCTTCCTGGCTTCCCTGAAGTCTTCGAGGGCCCCGTCCGGCCTGCCTTCTGCCAGTGCGACCCGCCCGCTGGTCGCGAGGGTTCCTGCCGTCTTCCGGATGGAGACCGCCCTGGCGGCATGCGCCGCCGCCCTGTCCAGCTTGCCGGCCCCCAGGGCGGACCGGGCAGCCCCGTCGAGCGCGGATTCGGAATCGGGTCTCAGCTCGGCAGCACGTTCGTAGTCGGCCAGCGCCCGCTCGAATTCGCCGCGGGAAAGGAGGAAGCCGGCCCTCTCAATCCAGGCCGCCTCGTCCTTCTGCGCCAGCTCCATGTATCGCCCCAGGGCGTCAAGGTATTCCGCATGACGCCCGGTCGCCTTGAGCGCGTCGGCCCTGCATCGCGCGGCTTCCTTCTCCTCTGCCGGGGACAGATTTCCTGCTCCTCCGAGCAAATCCAGCGCTGCCGCATGTTCGCCCGAGAGAATGAGAATCCTCGCCTTCATCAGCCTGATTTCCGCTGTCCCGCCTCCGGTCGCCTTGTCCAGCTCCGCAATGGCCTGCTTGTGCAGCCCGGATGCAATCATTGATCTGGCGTTGAGAATCCTCGCATTCCGGTCGCCCGGGTCGATTGCCAGGACCGCAGCGGCCGCCCAGGACGCCATGGCGCGGTTGTCGGTCTGGACGCAGGCGTCCATCAGGCTGCGGGCTGCCTCTATGTCCTCCTTCTGGGCTTCCACTGCGGCGGCAAGGTGGACTACAGCCTCGGCGCGCCGGCCGATTTCCAGCAGCGACAGGCCCAGTTCCCGCCTGGCGAGGCTCATTGATCCGTCCTTTTCGACCGCCTGCCTCCCGTCCTCCACTGCCTCCTTGAGGAAGCCGAGGTACCTTCTCGCTCTCGATCGCAACGCGAAGGCTTCGGCCGGCGACTGGGACGTCTCGGCCGCGCGTCCGAAGTCCAGAGCGGCGTTTTCATACCTCGCGAGGCCGAAAAGCGCCTTGCCCCGGATTATCAGCGCGTCCGCGTCGACCGGATTGATGTCCAGAGCCTCAGATGCGAATCCTGCAGCCTTCGCGTAAAGACCTCTTTCCAGATGCACGGCCGCCTGGAGGCGGTTGAACTGCGCCTTTATTCCAGCGAGCTCGACCTCGTTCTTCAGGCGCTCCAGCTCCGTCTTGAGATCCCTGTCCCTGGACGGGCCTTTCATCGCCGCGGCCATTTCGGCCTTGGCCCTTTCGAAATCCTTCCTCTCCAGGTAGACGAGCCCGGCGTACAGGCGCGCCCTGGCGTTCGACGAGTCCAGCTCCGAGGCGCGCGAGAGCTCCTCCAGCGCAAGGTCGTTGTTCTTCGAGAGGAAGTGGAGCCTTCCGAGGCCGGCCCGGATTCCGGATTCGAGTATCTTAGCCGCTTCCAAGTCCGAGTCCTCGGCGGATCCGCCCGGCGCGAATCTCCGGAGCGCATCCAGCGCCCTCTCGAGATCCCTCCTGGCCTCTGCCAGCCTGCCCAGTTCCATGAGCGCTTCGGCCCTGTTCCTCAGAACGGGGATGAAATCCGGATTCCTTGAGAGCACGGAGTCGAAGTCCGAGAGGGCCGACCCGAAATCGCCCACTGCGGAGAAGATCTGCCCCCTCTTGTCGAGCGTCACGGAGTCGTCCGGATTCAAGGCCAGCGCCCTGTCGTAGAATTCCCTGGCCTTTCCGATCTCGCCGTCCCTGAAATGCGAGTCGCCCTTCTCGGAAAGCAACCGCGCCTCGCTGGCCGCATCGCCTCCGGCCCGCTTCTGTTCCTGGCCCTCGCGCGGCCTCATGAACGGAGGATTTGTGAGATACAGCGCCGCGAGCGCCGCGAGCGATGCGAGCAGAAGGGCATACCACGTGTACTTCACCCGTAGCAGCCTGAACCCCCTCCTCTTCAGGATAGGCACGGAAGCGGTCACCGATTCGCCTTCCAGGAATCCCCTGAGGTCGGAAGCCATTTCAAGCATGCTCTGGTAGCGTCTCTCCGGGCTCTTCTCCATTGCCTTGAGGATTATGGCTTCCAGCGCCGACGGCACCTTCGGGTTCAGGTCGCGCGGTCTCCGGAAATCGCAGGAGATTACGTTCTCGAGGATGAGGTGGACGTCGCTTCCGTCGAATGGATGCGCCGAAGTCGCGAGATTGTAGAGCGTCACTCCAAGCGAGAACACGTCGCTCCTGAGGTCGACGTCCCTCCTCCCCATCGCCTGCTCGGGCGACATGTACCTCGGGGTGCCTGCGATGGATTCGCCGCCTTCGCGGCCGGAGCCCTGCACGTGCGCGAGGCCGAAATCCGCTATGAAAGCCTTGCCGGTGGTCTCCTCCACGAGGATGTTCCTTGGGTTGACGTCCAGGTGCACGACTCCGTTGCGGTGCGCGTACTCGAGGGCCTGCGCGCACTGGAGCACGAGCTCCGCGGCCGTCCTGTGATCTATAATCCTCTCCTTCCAGAACGAGTCGAGGGGCTTCCCGTCCACGAAATCCATCACGATGTACCTGCTCCCCTCCTCGGACCCTATGCGGTGCACCCTGACGATGTTCGGGTGGACGAGCTTCGAGGCGGTCCTGGCCTCCTCCAGGAACCTGGACGCCCTGGCCTGGTCCAGCGCCTGGAATGCCGGAAGGACCTTCACCGCGACCCTCGCGCCGGTCGACTCGTCCTCGGCCTCGTATACGACTCCCATGCCGCCGCGTCCGATTTCGCGGACGAGACGGCACCCGCCGAGCGTCTGCTTCCGATTTATCCTGTCACTCATTCCCCTTACCCGCCGACGATTCGCACATCTTTAGCACGATCGACCTGGCCTCCCCGGGCCGGCCGCAGAGTCCGGACTTCCACGACGAGGAGAGGCTTTCGCAGGCCGCCTCGAGGCCCGCCGCGGCAAGCGCGCGGCCTGCGGCGAAGAGCATGTCGCACCGGAACCGGCCGGACTCGGCGGCCGCCACCAGGACCGCCGCGGCCTCTTCCCGCCGCCCGGCCAGAAGGAGAAGGCGCCCCTTCAGCAGGCGCAATTCCGCCTCCAGTGTCCCGCCCTTCTCCGACGCGGACAACGCCTTGTCCGCCGCTGCGAGCGACTCAGACACGGCGCCGCTTGCGATGCTCGCCGAAACGGACTCCAGGATTTCCACAGGCACGGCGTGCGGGAGGCCGAGGCCCAGCCGAGCGGAGAGCGAGAGCCTCCTCAAGTCCGGCTCGTCGCACCCCGACTCCTCGGCCTTCACCAGGAACGCTCCGGCTTCGCCCGGCGTTCCCAGGGAGAGGGCGGCTATCCCTTTCAGGAACTCGAGCCATCCGTCCCGCCCCGACGCCTTCCCTGCCTCGCGCAGAGCCCAATCGACCCCTTCCCGGTCGCAGTGGGCCGCGGCGGCCTCCACGCTTCCCCGGAGCGCT
>JBFZBV010000269.1:0-3415 GCA_041308285.1 Planctomycetota bacterium
CTCCAGGTTCATCGTGGCTGTGAACAAGGACCCGTCGGCGCCGATTTTCGGCATGGCGGACATGGGCATCGTCGGGGACCTGCACAGGATTGTCCCGGAAATCGCGAGGCAGTTCGCTTGAACCAGGACGCGGAAAAACTCCTGAGGAAGACGGTGGCGAGGTTCGTGGACCGCGAGGTGCGGCCCGTCGCGAACCGCCTGGAGGAGGCGAAGGAGTTCCCGTGGGAGCTGTTCCGCAGGGCGGCGGAGCTCGGGTTCTTCAGGATTCGCTACCCCCGCGACAGGGGGGGTGCCGGCGGCGACGCGACCCTGTTCAACATCATCTGCGAGGAGCTCGCGCGCGGCTACATGAGCCTTGCGGCGATTACCGCCATGCAGAGCCTCATGTGCACGGACTTCATATTCAAGTTCGGCACCGACGAGATCCGGGAGAAATACTTCCATCCGGCCATGCGCGGCGAGAAGGTCGGCGCCTTCTGCCTGACCGAGCCCGACGCCGGCACCGACCTCGGGTCAATCCGCACGATCGCGGAAAGGGACGGCGACTCCTACGTGGTGAACGGCCTCAAGACCTGGATTACCAACGCGCCGGTAGCCGACATGTTCACGGTCCTGTGCCTCACGGACCGCAGCCAGGGGCTGAAGGGCGCCAACTTCTTCCTCCTCGACCGGGCCACGCCGGGACTCAGCGTGTCGAAGAAGTTCGACAAGATGGGCACCCGCGCGGCGGTCATAGCCGAGGTGGTCTTCGAGAACGCCAGAATCCCCATATCCCACAGGCTGGGCGACGAAGGTCGGGGGATTGGCAATCTCATGCGAATCCTCGCCGAAATCAGGACGATGACCGCCGCCCTGAGCCTCGGCCTCGCCCGCGCCGCCTACGAGGACAGCCTGAGATACGTCAAGGAGAGGCATGCGTTCGGCAAGCCCATCGGGACCTACCAGCTCATGCGCGCCAAAATAGCCAACATGGCCACCGAGATAGAGGCCTCGAGACTGATGCTCTACTGGGTCACGGGAATGCTCGACCGCGGCCAGAAGTGCGTCAAGGAGGCTTCAATGGCCAAGTACTTCATCTCCGAGGTCGCCTGCCGCGCCTGCGACGAGGCGACCCGGATTTTCGGGGCCTACAGCTACTCCAACGAGTACGACGTCAACAGGTACTTCCGGGACACCCGCTTCCTGCTGTTCGGCGGCGGGACCTCGGAAATACTGCAGGACATTATCGGGCGGGAGCTGGGGCTGTAGCCCGGGGTCGGCGCCTCCGCCTGGATCCGGCCCGCACGGGTATTGAGGTGCTGCATGAGGATTCTCATCGCCAAGCCTGGCCTCGACGGCCACGACGTGGGGGCGAAAGTCGTAGTCCATGCCCTGGTCGAGGCCGGCTTCGAGGTCATCTACACCGGCCTCCGCCAGTCCCCGGCCCGGATTGCCAGGGCCGCCCTCGAGGAAGACGCCGGCGCCGTCGGCATATCCGTCCTTTCCGGCGCGCACATGCCGCTCGCGAAGAAGACGCTCGCAGCGATGAAAAAGGCCGGTATGGCCGACAGGCCGCTCGTGGTGGGCGGGAACATCCCGCCGAGGGACCGGAATAAGCTTCTCGCCGCGGGCGTGTCCGCCGTGTTCCCGACCGGATCAAGGTTCGAAGACATCGTGAAGTATTTCAGGGAATGCGCCGCAAGGCCTTCGGCGGCGCCGGGGATTGCGAGGTGAACATGTCCGGCAAAGACGGGGAAACCAGGGATGTAGTCCTCGAATCGGGGATAAGAGTGAAGCCCGTCTACGGCCCCGAGGACGTCGCCGGCCTGGACTACGCCCGCGACGTCGGAAATCCCGGGTCGTACCCCTTCATGCGCGGGATACACGGCCTCATGTACCGCCGCCAGCCGTTCACCACGCGCCAGTATTCCGGGTTCGGCACGGCCCTCGAGACGAACGAGAGGTTCAAGTTCCTCATCGAGAACGGCCAGACGGGGCTCAACGTCGCGTTCGACCTCCCGACGCAGCTCGGCCTCGATTCGGACCATCCCATGGCCGCCGGGGAAGTCGGCAGGGTCGGCATGGCGGTCGATTCGCTCGCCGATTTCGAGGACGCGTTCCGGGGCATCCCGCTCGACAGGATCTCGACCTCGCTCACAATCAACAGCCAGGCCGCGGTGATGATTGCCATGTACGCCGTCACGGCCGAGAAGATGGGATTCGGCCTCGCGGACCTGAGGGGGACTGCGCAGAACGACATCCTCAAGGAGTACATCGGCAGGGGCACATGGGTGTACCCCGTGGAGCCCTCCATCAGGCTCATCGGAGACACCATCATCTGGTGCGCGAAGGAGCTGCCCAAGTACAGCCCGGTGAGCGTCTGCGGGTACCACATCCGGGAGTCCGGCGCGCTCCCCCACCAGGAGATGGGGTTCGCATTCGCCATCGCGTGCGCCTACGTCGACCACGTGCTGGCCAGGGGCCTGGACATCGACACGTTCGCGTCGAGGCTCTCGTTCAACTTCGACATCCACGGCAACCTGTTCGAGCAGGTGGCCAAGTTCAGGGCGGGCCGGTCGCTCTGGGCGAGAATCGTGAAGGAGAAGTACGGCGCCTCGGACCCGAAGTCCATGCTTCTCCGCATGATTGCCGGGGGCGGCGGCGGCGGCCTGACCATAGAGCAGCCGCTCAACAACATAGCCCGCGGCGCCTACTACGCGCTCATCAGCGCCCTGTCCGGCACCCAGACCATGGCGCTGTGCTCCTACGACGAAGCGTACACCATTCCGACCGAGGAATCCGCCACCGTCTCGCTGCGCACGATGCAGATTCTCATCGAGGAGATGGGGCTCTGCGACACGGTGGACCCCCTCGCGGGCTCGTACTACGTCGAGGCCCTCACCAGGGACATGAGCGGCAGGATTTCCTCCTTCATGTCCGAAATCGAAGGATGGGGCGGCATCGTGAAGGCCGTCTCCGACGGGAACGTCCAGCGCCTCGTCGCGAAGCAGGCTTTCGAGCGCGAGAAGAGGATTCAGTCCGGCGAAATCCGCAAGGTCGGCGTCAACGTCTACAGGTCCGAGGAGGAGGAGCGCGAGGTCAAGCTCCACCCCTTCAGGGCGGGCGAGGCGAAGAAGCAGGTCGAGAGGCTCAGGCGCATCCGCAGGGAGCGGGACGAGTCCGCGGTGCGCAAGGCCCTGGACGAGCTCGAGCGCAAGGCCTCGACCCCGGACAACCTCATGCCCTGCATCATGGACGCCGTGCGCGCCTACGCGACCGTCGGCGAAATCTCCGGCGTCCTCCGCATGGTCTTCGGCGAGTTCGAGGAACCCGTGCGGCTGTAAGCAGCTGTCTGCGGGAGGAACCCCTTTTGGAAGTGGTTCCCCCCGCACCCCCTTCCTGAAACTTGTCTTCTTCATGCGGCTTTTTCGCGGAA
>JBFZBV010000270.1:0-3354 GCA_041308285.1 Planctomycetota bacterium
TCGGCGGTCGAAGCCCTCCGCAAGGAGCTCGAGGGCCGTTATACTTTCATGGACATGCTCAGCCGCAATCACGGGATGCTGGAGTTGTTCGGAATACTCCCGGATGCCGCCGTCTCCGGAAGCACGGTGCTCATCGTGGGGGAAAGTGGCACGGGCAAAGAGCTCCTCGCACGCGCCGTACACGGCCTGTCCCCGCGTTCGCAGAAATCATTCGTCGCGGTGAACTGCGGCGCGCTTCCCGACACGCTGCTCGAGTCCGAACTTTTCGGCTACAAAGCCGGCGCCTTCACCGACGCAAAGAAGGACAGACCCGGCCGCTTCGCCCTCGCGGAAGGCGGAACCCTCTTCCTCGACGAAATCGGTGATGTCTCCCCGGCGATGCAGGTGCGGCTCCTCCGCGTTCTGCAGGAGAAGACGTACGAGCCCCTCGGAGGGTCCGAGACGATCCGAGCCGACGTCAGGGTAATCGCCGCTACCCATAGAAACCTCGAAAGCCTCGTCGCAGAGGAACGGTTCCGGCAGGATTTCTACTACCGAATCAACGTCGTCCGGCTCCGGCTTCCGCCGCTGAGAGAGCGCAAGGAAGACATCCCGCTCCTCGTTGAGCATTTCATCTCCCGATTCAACAGGCTTCAGGGCAAGTCGGTGGCGGGGTTGACGGACAGCGTATTGAGCGACCTGATGGCCTACGACTTCCCGGGAAACGTCCGCGAACTGGAAAACATCCTGGAGCACGCGTTCGTTCTCTGCAGGGGCGGCTTAATCGAACTGCGGCATCTTCCAGAGCCCTTCCGCTCGGGATCCCGCGCCGTTCGCACCGCCACCAAGGGCGAAGGCACTTCCCTGGAGGAAATGGAACGGATAATCATCGAGAGCGCCCTCAAACGGAACCGGGGTAATCGCCTGAGGACGGCGCTGGAACTCAAAATCGCCCGGACCACCTTGTCCCGGAAAATCAAATCCCTCGGCATCGAGTCCAATTCGCGCCGGGGTCGCATGCCAGGGAAGTAGTAGCATTGACGCCCTGTTTAATGATGCATATCGCGACAATTTGTAGGGCATAATTGCAGCGAATCGATATATAAAAGCATCGCGGCGAGAAAACATGAAAACCTAACCCTTTGCAGAATATCAGGATGAGATATTTCATTGCTGTCGGCCTCTCTTTTGCTATCAGAGAGTCACGGTTTGAAACTCGCTGGGTTGCAGAGAGTCATGATTGAAAGGGAGGTTTAAGATGCCTTTTGGTGACAGAACTGGGCCGGTTGGGCTCGGGCCCATGACGGGGCGGGGTGCCGGTTTTTGCGCAGGATACTCGGTGCCGGGGTTCATGAACCCGATTCCCGCTAGCGGCGCCTGGGGGTGGGGGCGAGGCCGCGGCGGCTGGGGACGCGGCTTCGGTTTCGGGCGCGGCCGGTGGTACGGCGCGGCCATGTACGGGGGATCCGCCGCGTTCGGGGCGCAGTATGCATCCTCCTACGCCTACGGGGCGCCAATAGTCCCTCCCTATGCCCCCCTGAGCGGCGAGCAGGAGAAGGAAGTACTCAAGAGCCAGATGGAGTCCTTCGAAAAAACGCTGGAGGGCATTCGCAAGCGGATCGCCGAACTCGAGGCTGAGCAGGCGGGGAAAAAGTAGGCGGTTTTCTGTCCCGACGGAAGGGAAGCAATGAAGGGATCCGCCCGTCCTTCCGGCGGCGTGGGGGTGTGGATTCGTTTCCTTCTCCGTCCCTGGACCCGACACTCCTGCAAGTCGATTGCCGCCGTGATTACGATGGTGAGCCGTGGGATCCGAGCTTGATGACTTCCTGGTCGACCTCCAGGCCCGAATCGCGGAAGACGCACGGAAGGTATTCGGCGCAGAGGTTGTCCGCCGATGGCTGGAAAGCCCGCACGTCGGCGTCATAGAGGATTCCGATGCCCACGCGCGCGTCACGGGGCCTTGCGGAGACACGATGGAGATATATCTCTCCGTCCGGGAGGGAATCGTAGAAGACGCGCGCTTCATGACGGATGGTTGCGCGGCCAGCGTCGCCTGCGGGAGCATGGCCTGCGAACTCGCCATGGGGAGGACCGTATCTCTACTCGGCACGGTCACGCAAGAAGCGATTCTCGAGGCGCTTGGCGGCCTTCCGGAAGCCCACAGGCACTGCGGTCTTCTCGCCGCGGAAACGCTCGCGGAGGCGGTCTGCAGCCGGACAGGGTCCCGAACGGGCAGTCTCGATTTGCGAACGCGACCATGGGCGAGCGGGTGAGGCGTTCGGAGTGGGGCGCCGGCAGGGTCGGGAGAGCAGCGAAGGTGCCGAGTGAGAGTCGCCGTGCCTAGTTTCAGAGGCCATGTGTCGCCCGTGTTTGATTGGGCGCAGTGCATCGTCATGGTCGACTATGACGGAGGGAGGGAAACGGCGAGGCGGGAGGAGAGCCTGGCGGAGGTCGCTCCGCCGTTCCGCCCGGGCTTCCTGGCGAGGGTGGGGGTTGGAACGCTGGTTTGCGGCGGGATATCGCGGCCTCTGGCAGAAATGGTCCAGATGCGGGGAATTCGGGTGATGGCGGGGGTCGCGGGAGAGATTGGCGCGGTGTTGGCTGCCTTTTTCGCCGGCAGGCTGCCTGCATTGGAGTTCACCATGCCCGGATGGGGTTTCCTGCCCCCTCCATGCGGGCCTGGAATGCGGAGACGGCGCCGGTTCAGGGGGGGACCTGGACGCTGGCGGAGGGAATGAAGTCCGCTCGGCGATGCGGGTATTGCGTTTGCTTTCGTTCGACTCCGGCGGATTGGCCGCCGGGTCGAAGACAAGCCCTGATCGGCTGGTATTAACCGCCAAGTCGAATCTGTTCTTCACATCTGCAGCAGTTTCCTGGGCAGCAATGCCAAAACGGGAGGCTCGATGGCCTTCTATGTCTATGTTCTCCGGAGTGGCAGCACCGGGGGAAAATACGTCGGTCATACAAGCGACCTGCCTCGAAGGATTCAGGAACACAACAATCCGGATCACAACCCGAGGAAGTACACTTCCAGGAATCCCGGGCCCTGGGTCCTGATTCACTCGGAGGTCTTCGAAAGCAGGGCGGAGGCCATGAGGAGAGAGAAGTACCTGAAGAGCGGCGCAGGAAGGAAGCTGGTTCGCGACATGGTGACCAAGCCTGGCGGGCCCTGAAATCGCATGCTATTGACAAATCCCGGCGGAAGAAGTCTACTTTAACCTAGTCCCCGATAGCTCAATTGGCAGAGCGAGCGGCTGTTAACCGCTAGGTTAGAGGTTCGAGACCTCTTCGGGGAGAGACAGCTACTGAACGCATCCGGCAGAGCGAGTCCGCCAGTGGCGGATTAACCGCTAGGTTAGAGGTTCGAGACCTCTT